>JABDJU010000163.1 GCA_013003325.1 Acidimicrobiales bacterium | reverse complement strand
GTGCGAGCTGGTTGAGGCCGCCGACGCGGCCGCCGCCGAACCGGGTGCCGGCGAGGAACCGTGCACACCGAAGCCGAGGGGACGATACGCCAACCAGCCCGAGTTCGTGCCCGATGTGCTCAATCGTCGCGAGCTGCGACGGGTTGGTCGGGAACTCGATCAGGCCCGGGCGGACCACACAGTGAACGTCTCGAGGGTCCGGGGGTTACGGCTTCACGAGAAGCGTTTGGCGATGGAACGCAAGGCGCTGTCAGCTGAGACGGTCGAGGCGCTCGAGAAGCTCCATCGTATCGAAGAGCAGCTGCGGCGCCGAGCGCTGGCCAGCTTCGTCCAGGGCGACACCTTTGAGCTGGCGCCCTCGCTCGAACACGACGACATCCTGCGTCATCAACAACAGCAGTTCCTCGTCGGGGAGGTCCTGTCGATCGACCAGGACCTGCTGGAGGAGTACACCCGACTCAGGAATCGCCTCGCTGCCGAGGCTCTTCAGCTCTATGACCGCCAGGCTCAGGTTTGGCAGTGGCTGCGGGACGCTCAATCGACCGCCGAGGAATCGGCCGAACTCATCCAGGATCTGGAGTTCGAACTGACCACTTGGAACAATATGTCGGCGGCCTTCATCGAAAACGTCGTATTTCCGATCGATGGCACCTACGACGAACCGCTGCTCAACAGCTGGGGTTACCCGCGTGCACCGGGAACGATCGATGAACACTGGCACGAGGGAATCGACATCTTCGCGCCCGAGGGCGAACGGCTCGTGGCCGCCGAGGGAGGGCAGGTCACCGATATCGGTGTCGGCACCCTCGGAGGTCTGAAGATCTGGATTCTGGGCGACAGCGGTACGCGGTGGTATTACGCCCATCTCGCCGGATTCAATCCGGACCTAGAAGTCGGCGATCTCGTCAAGGCCGGCGACTTCATCGGATATGTGGGCAAGACGGGCAACGCCATCAGCACGCCTCCGCACCTTCATTTGCAGATGCACCCTGACGGAGGACGGCCGGTGAACCCCTATCCGATTCTGCAGGCTGCGTCGGATCGGTATCAGGCCGGCATCGGCCGGGTGACCGTGGAGGTCGAAGCGGTCCTCGGGCCCGACGGCACACGGCTGCTGCCGAACGGGTCGACAATCGGTCAGTTGGAGCTGAGGGAGGGGGTCATCGTGTTCGAGGAGAACGATGATCCGGCCCGAATCGATGGCGCCGTCCCAGCCTCGGACAACCTCCCACGCGTCCGGGACTAGCTGGACAGTCGGTCACGGCCGCCCACGGGAATTCCGAACCATCGACCGTCGCGGCGTTCGATGCGATAGTCGACGCCGAACAAGTCGGCGATCAGTCGCCTGTCCATCACGGCCTCGATGGGACCCGACCGCACAACCCGACCATGCTTGAGGGCCAGCAGGTGGGTGGCGGTCGGTGGGATGTCCTCCACGTGATGAGTCACGAGGATGGAAGCGCGATCGGGTTGTCGGCTGGCCAGGTCGACCTGGGCCTCGATCAGGGCTTCGCGGGCCCCCGGGTCCAGACCGGCGTTTGGTTCATCGAGCAACAGCAACGCCGGATCGTTGAATAGCGCCCGAGCCAAGAGGGCCCGTTGGCGCTCCCCGGACGACAGAGACATGAAGCTCCGCTCTGCGAATCCGGGGATGCCGACCACAGCGAGCAACTCGTCGGCCCGGCGGTGGTCAGCGTCGGTGTATCGATGCCACCACGGTTCGAGCGCACCGAATCGACCGCAGTACACCACCGCTCCGACCTCGAGCTGGCCTCGGAGCCGGTTGGCGAGGTAGGCGCTCGCTACGCCGACCGAGCCGCGCAGCGGCCTGATGTCGGTTCGTCCCAGCTCGGCGCCGAGCAGAACCGCTCGGCCACCGCTCGGGTGCAGGTCGAGCCCGGCGACGCCGAGGAGAGTGCTCTTACCCCCACCGTTGGGCCCGATGACGATCCAGTGCTCACCGCGATGAACCACGAGATCGACGTTGTCGAGCATGGTGTTGCCATCCCGCACCACGTGGATGCTGTCCAGCTCCAGCACGGGCTGAGACCGAGATTGCTGGGTTGGCGCGGTCAACGGGGGATTCCTCGGGCCTTCACGAAGCGGGAAGTATCACGGTCTACGATCTGAACGATCATATGAACATCTACATCGGTCTGTTGGTGTCCGTTCTCCTCGTGGGTGCCAACGCCTTCTTCGTCGCAGTCGAGTTCGCACTCGTCGCGTCGGATCGAAACAAGCTCGAAGCGCTCGCGGCCGAAGGTAAACGTCCCGCCAAGGCGGCGGTGGCAGCACTCAAAGGGCTGTCGTTTCATCTTTCGGGGGCTCAGCTCGGAATCACGATCTCGAGTCTCGTTCTCGGTTTCGTGACCAAGTCTCTGGTCGGTGGGTCGGGCACGTTCCTCGCCCTCGCAGTGGCAACAGTCTTTCAAATGGTTCTCGGAGAACTGATCCCAAAGAATCTGGCGGTGGCCCGACCGGAGCGCTCGGCGATGCTGCTCTCGCGGCCAGCGATCATCGTGCACGGCTTGCTTGGTCCGTTCATCCGGGTATTCAACGGCGCCGCCAACGCCACGGTCCGTTGGATGGGCATCGAACCGACCGAGGAGGTCGAAGCGATCGCCTCGATCGAAGAGCTGGAGTACCTCATTCGCGTTTCCGGCGCCGACGGTGCCCTGGAGCCTGAGACCCACGCGTTGCTGGCGCGCACGATTCGGTTCGCGGACAAGACCGCAGCTGACGCCTTGCGGCCCCGGGGCCAGATCGCTGCGCTGGGGCTGGACGCCACCATCGAAGATTTGGTCGACATCGTCACCCGCACCGGGCACTCCCGGTACCCGGTGTACGGCAATGGAATCGACGACATCCGGGGCATCGTCAACGTCACCGCCGCTTTCGATCTGCCGGTCGCCGCCCGAGGGACAACGCTGGTCAGCGATGTGATGATCGAACCGGTCGTCGTGCCCGAGACCCGCGAGCTGCTCGACGCCATCGCAGACATGACCGAGCACCAGACCCAGCTCGTCGTCGTGATCGACGAGCACGGTGGAACCGAGGGCATTCTCACCCTCGAGGATGCCCTCGAAGAAATCGCCGGAGAAATCGACGACGAGTACGACGCGGCCGAAGTGCTCAAGGTCGATCAAGCCGAGGGGGTGTACCTGATTTCGGGAACCCTGGGCTGGAGCGAACTCGAGGAAGTGTGCGGGCTCGAGCTGGCCGATGGTGACTACGAAACCGTTGCCGGTTTCTTTCTCGCCCGCTTCGGCGGGATTCCGGTCGAGGGCGACTTCATCACCTACCGCGGTTGGCGTCTCGAGGTAGCCGAAATGGACCGGCGCCGGGTCGCCGCTCTGGTCGTCACCGACCCGACCCAAGGTGGTCAACGATGAGTTGGCAGCTGCTGCTTTCGGTTGTGCTGTTGCTGGCCAACGCGATCTTCGTCGGCTACGAATTCGCCATCCTGGTGGCGAAGAAGAGCGACTTCGAGGCTGCTGCCGCCGAAGGAAATCGGGGCGCCCAGCTGGCCCTGAAAGCGTTTTCCGAGGTTTCGTTGCAGCTGGCTGGGGCCCAGCTGGGCATCACCATGGCCTCGCTCGGTCTCGGTAGCGTCGCCGAGCCGGCGATCGGCCACGCCATCGAGGATTGGCTGCACCTACGGCTGAGCGAGTCGTTGAGTCGGGTTCTCGGCTTCGCCATCGCTCTGACCATCGTGACGTTCTTCCACCTGGTCCTGGGCGAGATGGTTCCCAAGAACATCGCAATCGCCAAACCGGGCCCGACCTTGCGGGCACTGGTCTATGTGTATTCCGTTTTCCTCTGGCTCTTCAGCCCCGTCGTCAAGTTCCTGAACGCGCTCGCCAATGTCGGATGTCGGATGCTCGGAGTCGAACCTCGCGACGAGCTCGTGGCTGCTCATTCGGTGGCCGAGCTGTCGTCGATCGTGCTGCGCTCTCAGCAACACGGGGCTCTCGAACGGGACGACGCCAGTCTGCTCGCCGGTGCCCTCAGTTTCGCTCAGCAACCGGTGTCCGGAATCGCCCGACCCTGGAAAGACGTTCCGATTGTGCGCATGGGCGCAACCGGAAACCAGGCTCGCCGTCTCGTTCGCGACAGCGGCACCTCGAGGATCCTTGTACAGGGCCCGGGGGCGGCCGGTCGCACCCAGGGATATGTGCACGCCAAAGACCTGCTGCGCCTCGGGCCCCAACAGCTGGCTCAACCGATTTCGAGTTCATTGATTCGCTCGACGCTGGCGGTGCGGGGAGACCGACCGCTCATCGAGGTTCTGAGGCTGATGCGGAGCGCAAAACAGCAGTTGGCAGTGGTGGTCAGCGAAGGCAGACCGGTGGGTGCAGCGTCGATCGAAGAGGTCGTCGAGGCGCTCGTGCCGGTTCCGGTGGCAAGCGATGGTGCAGTCACTGATAGTGAGCATTCCGATACATCCGACCTCCCCGGGACATAGATGTGCCAAGGGTCGCCCACGATGGGTGGTCGAACCGGCGATCTGCGGCTAGATTCCGTGCGTGCTTGGAGGCAGGAAACTCGCGCGCATCCTTGCGATGCTCGCAGTCATGGTGATGGTCGGTCCGGTGGCCGCCGCCCCCACCCCCGGCCTCGATGAGTTGCGCGACGAAGTGGGGTCACTGACCGCCCGCTACCACGAACTCGAATCGGAGCTCCACCAGCTCGACGCCGACATCGCTCAGAACGAGGCCCGCCTGCAAGAGATCAACAGTCAGGTCGACCTGCATCGAACGTCGGTAATTCAAACCGCCGTCGTCGGGTTCACCCGCAGTTACCAAACCCCGGTCGTGCTCCACGCCGAAGACCTGGCCGAGGGCGTGCGGGCCGAAGGGCTCTCCGATGCTGCGGTCGGCAAGGACGACGACGCTATCGATCGGTATTCAGCGGCACTGGCAGAGCTCCAGCTCATCGAGGCCGCCCTCGATGACAACCGGGCTCGCCAGGCTCAAACGGTTGAAGAGGTCGGTCGACTCCGAGACGCGCTGCTGTCCGATCTCGAAGAGCTCGAGGCCATCGAGGCGGCACGGCTCGAGGAGATCCGCCAGCGGGCTGAACGGGCCGTCCAGCAAGGACACACCTTCATCGAGCTCGAGGTCTGCCCGGTAGCCGGTGCCCATTCGTTCATCGACTCATGGGGATTCGCTCGATCTGGCGGGCGCCGACACAAGGGCGTCGACATGATGGCCAACGTCGGCGTGCCGCTGGTCGCACCGGTCTCGGGAACCGTCAGTCACCGCGGGAACCGAGTCGGCGGCCTCTCCTATCACCTGAGGGGCGACGACGGGCACTACTACTACGGCACCCATCTCTCCGCGTATGGCGAGAGCGGCTACGTGACAGCAGGGACGGTCATCGGCTATGTGGGCGATACCGGAAACGCATCGGGTATTCCTCACCTTCACTTCGAGATCCATCCCAACAACGGGTCGGCCACGAACCCGTACCCGAGCGTGGCCTTCGTCTGTTCAGGGGCTTCCTGAGGTCCTCGATCGACCTAGGCGCCGATGGCGTGATAGCCGCCATCGACGTGGATGATACTTCCGGTCGTATGGCTGAACAGGTCCGTGAAGAGCGCCATCGTGGTGCGGGCAACCCCTGATGAATCGGTGACATCCCAGCCAAGGGGGGCCCGCTTGGTCCATTCGTCCTCAAACTTGGCGAACCCGGGGATCGACTTGGCTGCGATCGTGCGCATCGGTCCGGCCGCCACCAGGTTGCAGCGGATGTTGCGGGGCCCGAGTTCCTTGGCCAGGTACCGATTCAGCGATTCCATACCCGCCTTTGCCACACCCATCCAGTTGTAGGCCGGCCAGGCCACCGTGGCGTCGAAGGTGAGGCCGACGATGGCCCCGCCCGAAGTCATCAGTTCCAGCGCGATGTCGGCCATGGTGCGCAGGGAGTAGGTGGAGACATGCACCGCGGTGGCCACATCGTCCCATTCGGCGGCGAAGAAGTCGTCGCCGAGGCAGACCTCGGGGGCGAAACCGACCGCGTGAAGAATCCCGTGGAGTTCACCGACCGAGTCACCGAGATCGGATACCAATGACGCGACCTGATCGGGGTTGGTGACATCGAGTTCTAGTACGTCGGGAACCGGATCCAGCTTTCTGGCGGTTCGGTCGGTCAGACGCTTGCCTCGTCCGAATCCGGTCAGTATCACGTTTGCACCGTGGGCCTGAGCCTCGCGGGCAACGCCGAAGGCGAGCGAGTCGTCGGTCAATACTCCGGTGATGAGGAGGTTCTTTCCTGAGAGAAGGCCAGCAGCGGCGATGTGAGTCACGTCAGTCAGACTGCCATCAGTCCAGGTCGGTTACGCGCATGTGTGTGCTCAGCGGCGGGTGCGCCAAGGCCGGGCCCGCAGTGTTCTCGATATCCTCGGGGCGTGACCGACGCCCCCTCCGGCCCGATGATGCTGTTCGACACGTTCCGGAACGAAGTGGTCCCCTTCGAGCCGGGTCCGATAGTGACGATGTACACCTGCGGGATCACCCCCTATGACGCCACCCATCTCGGCCATGCCGCCACGTACCTCACTTACGATGTGCTGCAACGTCGGCTCCGCGATCTCGGTCACGACACCCGCTGCGTGCGAAACGTGACCGACGTGGATGACGATCTGCTCCGCAGGAGTCGCGAGCTCGACGTGCACTTCCTCGACCTGGCGGCCAGCGAAACAGCCCGCTTCGACGACGACATGGAAGCACTGGAGATGCTTCCATCGTTCAGCGAGCCCCGGGCCACTTCGGCCATCGCCGACATCCGCGGCTTCATCGCGATGGTGCTCGACTCCGGGCACGCCTACGAGTCAGGCGGAGGGGTGTACTTCGATGTCAACTCCTTCGATCGCTTCGGCGAGCTCTCGAAATACAGCCGCGAGGAGATGCTCGAACTGGCGGCCGAGCGTGGCGGCAATCCCGACGACCCTAACAAGAAGGATCCGCTCGATTTCGTGCTCTGGCAGCCATCGGCCCCGGGAGAGCCGGTGTGGGAGACGTTGTGGGGCCCGGGCCGCCCCGGGTGGCACATCGAATGCTCCGCCCTGGCGATGCGTGAGCTCGCCACCACCATCGACCTGCACGGAGGGGGCAGCGACCTCATCTTTCCCCATCACGAGTGCGAGCGGGCTCAAAGCGAGGCGGCCACCGGCGAGCCGTTCGTGCGTCATTGGATGCATCAGGCGATGGTCCGGATGGATGGCGAGAAGATGTCAAAGTCGCTCGGCAATCTGGTGTTCGTGAGTGAACTCCGAAAGGAATACGACCCCCGCGCCATCCGGATCGGGGTGCTGTCCAATCACTATCGCACCGAATGGGAATGGCACGACCAGCTGATGCCGACCGCCGCCGAAATGCTCGAGAGATGGTCGTCGACGGTGGGGGGATCCGACGGAACCGCTGTGCTGAACGAGGTACGGCGCGCGCTCGACGACGATCTCGACACACCCTCCGCTGTTGCGGCGATCGAGGCCGCAGCCAGGGCAGGTCACGACGTCTCGGCGGCCGCGATGCTGCTCGGCGTACAGCTGCCCTGAGCAGGATTACCGAAGCGGTGCGGCACCACTGCGTGGAGTATCGTTTCGACATGCCACGCCAGATCGACATGAGCAGAATCGGTCGTGCTCAACCCGTGGTCAAGAAGGTGATCCGCCCGCTGGTGAAGGTCTTCTGGGACATCAAGGTCGAGGGGGTGGAGAACATCCCCGAACATGGCGGTGCGTTGCTGTGTCCGAACCACGTGTCGGTGATCGATTCGTTCTTCGTGCCGGCGGTGCTGGAACGAGCGCTCATCTATGTCGGCAAGGCCGAGTACCTGGACGACTGGAAGACCCGGCGTCTCTTTCCCGCCCTCGGCATGATCCCGATCGACCGGCGGGGTGGTGAGCATGCGGCCTCGGCGCTCGAAGCGGCCAAGTCGATTTTGAACCACGACGGCCTGTTCGGGATCTACCCCGAAGGCACGCGCAGCCGCTCCGGCAAACTGCACAAAGGCCACACCGGCGCCGCCCGTCTGGCGGTGGAGACCGGTAAGCCGATCATTCCGGTCGGCCTGGTCGGGACCAGGGAGATCCAGCCCCCCGACCAGTCTCTGCCCACCCCGTTCAAGTCGGCCACCGTGCGATTCGGCCGCCCGATCGATGTGTCCCGCTACGCCGATCGCGTCGGCGACCGCGGGGTCTACCGGCAGATCACCGACGAGCTGATGTTCGAGATCCAGGCGTTGTGCGGGCTCGAATACGTCCACGTCTATGCCGGTGCCAAGGCCGAAGAGGCCGAGCTGGTCGAAGTGTCGGAACCCACCATCGAACGCAAGAGCAGCGCCGACGTCCTCAAACCCAAACCGCTGGTCGGAGTCTGACCGAGCCGGACCCACAATTCGGTTGCGTCCATACGGCAGAATGGAGCCATGCAGGTACAACTCCCCGACGGGTCCGAGCGCGAGCTGCCCGATGGCGCAACCGCCTACGACCTCGCCGCCGACATCGGTCCCCGGTTGGCCAAGGACGCACTGATCGCCGTCGTCGACGGTTCCGAAATCGATCTGGATGCCCCGCTGACCGACGGTGCGGTGGTCGAACTCGTCACGCCCGACAGTGAGCGCGGTCTTCACACAATCCGGCACTCAACCGCTCACGTCCTGGCCCAGGCGGTTCTGAAGCTCTGGCCGGGAAGCACCTTCGCCATCGGGCCGGCCATCGAGAACGGGTTCTATTACGACTTCGCCCTGCCCAACAACGACACGTTCAGCGATGACGATCTCGAGAAGATCGATGCGGAGATGCGATCGATCATCGACGCCAAGCAGCCGTTCGTGCGCTCCGAGATGAGTCCCGACGAAGCGCTCCAACTGATGGAAGGCCACGCCTACAAACAGGCGATCATCAGAAGCGTGACCGGAGCCGACAGCGATGCCGGTTCGGGCAACGACCTCAGCACCGAGGTGTCGGGCGACGTGATCAGCTTCTACCGAAACAGCGATGAGTTCATCGACATGTGCGTCGGGCCCCATGTGCCCCATACTGGTCATCTCGGCCACTTCGCTCTGCAACGGGTGTCGGGGGCCTACTGGCGGGGTCGGGAAGATCAGCCGATGCTTCAGCGGATCTACGGCACCGCATGGCACTCGAAGAAGGCGCTGAAGCAGCACCTCCACAACCTCGAGGAAGCAGCAAAGCGTGATCATCGCAAACTGGCGGCCGAACTCGATCTGCTGAGCTTCCCGTCCCAGCTCGGCGGCGGATTGGCCGTGTGGCACCCGAGGGGGGCGATCGTGCGCAAGCTGATGGAGGACTACAGCCGCCAACGTCATGAGGAAGGTGGCTACGAGTTCGTCTTCACCCCCCACCTGGCCAACGGTCGGCTGTTCGAAACATCGGGCCATCTCGACTTCTACGCCGACGGGATGTACCCGCCGATGGAGATGGACAACGGCACCTACTACATGAAGCCGATGAACTGCCCGATGCACTGCCTGATCTTCGACCACGGGCAGAAGAGCTACCGGGAACTGCCGCTACGGCTCTTCGAACTCGGAACGGTGTATCGGTATGAGCGGGCCGGCACGCTCCACGGACTGCTGCGTATCCGCGGGTTCACCCAGGATGACAGCCACATCTACTGCACCGAGGATCAGCTCCAAGATGAGATCGCAAGTTTGCTCGACTTCGTGCTCAGCATTCTTCGCGCCTTCGGATTCGACGAGTTCACCTTCAACCTCTCGACCAAGAATCCCGACAAGTTCGTCGGCTCCGACGAGATCTGGGAGCTGGCAACCGATGCCTTGGCGAGGGCGCTGGACCGCCACGGCCTCGAGTACGAGGTCAAGGAGGGTGATGCGGCGTTCTATGGTCCAAAGATCGACATCGACGTGAAAGACGCCATCGGCCGCAGCTGGCAGCTTTCCACGATCCAGGCCGACTTCACCCTTCCAGAACGTTTCGACCTGACCTACGTCGACCACGATGGGGAGCGACGCCGACCGATCATGTTGCATCGGGCGCTGCTCGGATCGATCGAACGGTTTTTCGGCGTCCTGATCGAACACTACGCCGGCAATTTCCCCACCTGGCTGGCTCCGGTGCAGGTGCAGGTGCTGCCCGTCGCCGACGCTCACCGCGACTACGCCGAGCAGGTTGTGGCCCGGCTCGTCGACGCCGGATTCCGGGCCGAGCTGTTGGCCAGCTCCGACCCGCTAGGAAAGCGCATCCGCAACGCCAAGATGGCCAAGACGCCCCACGTGCTCGTGGTCGGCGACGACGACATCGCCGCCGGAACCGTCGGCGACAACCCACGGGGCGGGCAGGTCGAGCGGGGCGTGGCTCTCAACGACTTCATCGGACGTTTGAGCGACGAGGCTCAGATCTAGGTGGACAACCACGAGCCACCCGCGTCATGGGAGCGAAACGAAGGCGGCATGCCGCGCCTGTTCAGCGGCTGGCGCCTCGCCCATGGGCGAGGTTTGGCTGCCGACGGACGACCCCACCCCTACGTGCGGGCCGCCCTGGGCAAGACCTTGTTCGAGACCATCGAACAGAGCGAGCTGCCCGATGACCAGACCTACATCATCCATCGGGGCACCAACGTGTACGTCGTGCTGAACGTGTATCCGTACACGAGCGGTCACGTCTTGGTGATTCCCAACAAGGGGGTCGAGTCCGTTCACGATCTCTCTGACGAGGTCTACGCGGAGCTGTGGACGATGGTCCGGAAGGCCGCGTCGGCGGTCAAGGCCGCCTTCGACCCTCACGGCTTCAACATCGGCTTGAACGAGGGGATGGCGGGCGGCGGGTCACAGCCCGATCATCTGCACGTCCACGTGGTGCCGCGCTGGAGGGCCGACACCAACTTCATGACCTCGGTCGCCGAGGTGAGAATCTTGCCCCAGACCCTGAGTCAGTCCTATGAACGAATCGTCAAGAATTGGCCCTCGGCCGGTCATGCCTAACCCGACCCACCCGTCAACCCGGCCGCGCTGGCAACTAGCCTGAGATCGTGTCCGCTGATGCCGACGACGACGAAGTGACCGACGCGCTGCCCGATGATCTCGCGGCGACCGAACGCGATCTCGAGGACTACATCTTTCCGAACAACAACCGTCGGCGGATCCCCGGATACCTTTACCTGGCGAGCGCTGCCGTGCTGGTCGGGTTGTACTTGGCCTACGGCGACGATGGTGTGCTGGTCAACGTCGGCTATCTGTGGGCCGCCCTGATCGCGGCCGCGGTCGGAACCTACAGTCTCGTCGCCGGGTGGGATCTGAACGTCGACGAACGCGACGCCCTGGTCGTCGCCGCCACCGAAATAGGGCAACCGATCGGTCCGGCGTCGGCCCAACTGAGCTGGCGGGGGTTTCTCAGCCGACCGGTCTGGCGCATCCTCTGTTACAGCGCGGAAGATCCGCCACTCACCAGAGCCCTGGTGGTCGTCGACGGTGTCGACGGACACGTGGTCGAGCGCTTGATAGAAGACAATCCTGAGGATTGGGATGCGGTGAAGGAGAGCTTGCAGTGAGCGACCGGTACTCGAAACTGGCTCCACGGGACCTCGTGATCACGATGCGGTCGCTGTCCCGCCGCTTCGACGAAGCGCTCGGCCCGGTGCGCAGCGACCCCGAACGGTTCGCCCGCCGGGACGAACTGATCGACGGAGCGTCACTCACCGGGCACGTCGAGGGTCTGGCCCGCCACCTGGGGCTCCTGGAGCAGGAGATCTTCAAGCTCACTTCCGAGGGCGATCCCGTGATCAACGGCGAAGCTCTCGCCTCCACCCCGCCACCGGCCGCGGTCGACCGCTCGATCGGACTCGACGCCGCCCAAGCGGCGCTGGCGGCGTCGGCCGACGCGATCGGCACGAGGCTCGACGGCGTGTCGAGCGAGCAATGGTCGTTTCGGGCTCCCGCCAGCAACGGCATCAAAGTCATGCTGGCCGATGTCGCTCAACATGCGGCCCGGGTGGGCGCCGAAGGCCTCCGCGAGACCCAGCGGCTCATCGATCGCATCTGAGCGAAGTTGGAACGACGACTTCGCTGTGCTAACTTTTGCAAGCAGAGATCCCCGATGTGGGAAAGGCCTCGGCTACCATCTGTCGGAGGCAGTAGGAGCAAGCTGTGTTTGACGGAAACTTTCGCGAAGGAGTCGACAAGGTCACCGGCCCTATCGGCGAGACCCTCCACCGTTTTGGAATCTCGGCCGACGTCATCACTGTGGCGGGCGTCGCCATGGCCGCCGCGTGCGGTGCATTCATCGCCTCGGGTCACTTCTTCACCGCTGCGGTCCTGCTCGCCCTCACCGGGGTTCCCGATGCGCTCGACGGTGCGGTGGCAAAAGCGTCGGGCAGCTCCGGTCCCCGCGGCGCATTCTTCGACTCGGTCGCTGATCGCCTTTCCGATGGGCTCCTGTTCATGGGAGCTGCGTGGTATTTCCTCGGAACCGGCACCCCCAGGCTGGCGCTCCTTCCATTCGGGTTGTTCCTCGCCGCTTCGTTGGTGAGCTACCAGCGGGCCAAGGCCGAGTCCCTCGGGTTCGACGCCAAAGGCGGCCTCATGGAACGGGCCGAACGGTTCATCGTCCTCGGCTTCGGTCTCGTGTTCTCGCCACTGTTCACCGCGGTGCTATGGGTGATGCTGGTACTCACCCTCATCACCGTTGCCACCAGGTTCGTGAAGGTATGGAAGCAGGCGTCAAAGGTGACCCCCACCCCGGTGAAAGCCCACCGGCCTGCTCGATCCGCCCGCGTCGAACGGGTCAGAGCCCGACGCGAAGCGCGAGCCGCCTCGATGGACGAATGGCGCACGATGGCCCGGGAACGCATGAGCGGGTTCCGCAAGTAGCGACGCCATTGAATCGATCTGCCCTCCGGCTCAGGCTCGTTGCGCGCCTGCTCGGTTGGGTGCCCGTCGGTCTGGCCAGCCGGCTGGCGATGAGGCTCGGGACGGCGGCGGCTCCGAGGCTATCGGGCACCGATCGCCTCGAAAAAAACCTCGCCGTGGTCGGGGTCCCCGACCCACGGGACGCAGCCCGTCGAGGTATCGGCTTCTACGCCCGATACTGGGTCGACACATTCAGACTTCCGCAGGTCGGTCGCCAGGTCGTCGATCGTCGCTTCGGGTTCGTCGGCTACCACCACATCCTCGACGTGCAAGCAGCGGGAGCGACGCCGATCATGGTCCTCCCTCATCTCGGATCCTGGGAATGGGCCGCGGCCTGGCTAGGTCTGGTCGACGGACAGAAGGTCGTAGCGGTCGTCGAGGATCTCGAACCCGAGGAGGTCTTCGAGTGGTTCCGCGAAACCCGGGAATCCTACGGTGTGAAGGTGGTGCCGCTGGGACCGAATTCGTTTCGTACGCTGATGTCGGAGGTCAAGATGAGGGACTCGATCATCTGCCTGCTCGCCGATCGTGACATCTCCGGCAGCGGTGTTGAAGTGACGCTGTTCGGGCGGGCCACGACCCTACCC
>JABDJU010000156.1 GCA_013003325.1 Acidimicrobiales bacterium | reverse complement strand
TCAGGAGGAAGCTTCAGACGAGCTGGCCATGAGGGGTCGAGGATTGATGATCGCCAGCCACCTGACTGAACAGCTGTCGATAGCGAGCAAGCGGGCGGGCGGAAGTCGTGTGAGCGCCATGCTCCCGGTCGAACGAGCTGAAAGTGAGGATCCTTCGACCGCGATCGGATATCGGGGCCTCCTGCCGGAGGAACACGAGGCCGACGATGGCTTCTTCCCTCGGGAACCGTTTCTGCGGGCCCTCACCGTCGAGCTGGCCCATCTGGTCGACATTGAGCATGGGCCCGTCGCATCCGAGCGTCTGATCACCGGAGTTGGCGGAAGCGTCGGCGGGCACATGGAAGACGCCTACCGCGCAGATCGCTCACTGGAGGGACGCCTGCGGCCCGAACAGATCGCCGACTTGTATGTGGGATTGAAGTCCGCCATCGGTGGCGACTTCTACGTGGTGTCGATCGACGATGAGCGGATCGTGCTCGGCAACCGCAAATGTCCTTTCGGCGATGCCGTCAAACATGCTCCAAGCCTGTGCCGAATGACGAGCAGCGTATTCGGTGCGATCGCTGCCCGAAACAGCGACAGCGAGGTGGCGGTTCATCTGGAAGAGCGCATCGCCGTCGGCGACCCGGAGTGTCGGGTTGTGGTGTGGCTCGGCAACCCGCCGCCCGAACTCGAACCCTTTGTGCATCGATATCGGGCGGAGCTCGCCAACGACTGATCCGGAGTTGGGCTTCGGCAGATCGCGGCGTGGATGTCGAAGCCAGCTTCGCGGGCGGGCTGAGCCTCAGTCGCTCACATTGAGGTGATCCCGTAGCCCGGTGATCTCGAAAATCCGTTCAACTGGTTCGGACAGACCGCTGAGGTGAAGCGTGTGTGACGCGTCGTCGAGTTTCTGATGGGTCGCAACGAGAATGCGCAGCCCAGAAGAGTCGATGAACTCGACCGCTCGCAGATCGATCGTGAGGTCGTCGCCGGTGCCGAGCTCCTCGAGACGGCTCATCAACTCTGTGCTTGTGTGCGAGTCGATGACGCCACGAACGGTTAGATGCCGGTTCTCGTTGCTCGAGATCGTGAGGCGGGAGGGCTGGGTGCTCATAGCGACAACAGCCTACAGCGCATCGGGAGCGCTAGCTGCAGGGCTGTGCGCGTGGCATGCCACTCGATCAGGTTTGTGTTTCACCTGAATGGGTAGGTCATCTGCAGACTTCGAGACATTCGGGAACCAAGATGCGAATCACCACCAAACCGATACCTGTTCGTTTGCTCGGACTTCTGCTGGTCCTCTGTGCGGGTTGTGGAGCCGGTGGTTCGGCAGAGAGCGGCGAACTCTCGGCCAACGTCGAGGTTGGCAGCGAGATGTCGATGGCGTTGTCAGCGATCGATCAGTTGAACTTGCCGGAAGGAACGGTGGTGCTGGCGCCCACGAACTCGGCGGTCTTGGCTCTCGACGCCGACGCCCTGGCGCGGATCGGCGCCGAGAACGGACTCGGCCGCATGCTCGGTGACTGGCAGGTTGCAGGTCCCATCGACGTCGATGATCTTGGGACGTCGATCAATACGGTCTCAGGGCAGATGCTTCCGGTATCGACCGTCGACGGGCAGACAGCGGTCGCGGGTGCACCGCTGGTCGAGGTCGTGGAACACAACGGCGTGACCGTGTTGGTCCTGGATGGATGGGGGACCAAATGACAGCGGTTCTCTCGGCGACGTCGCTGTGGCGTTCCTTCGGCAGTCATGTCGCCGTCGCGGGGATGTCCTTCGACGTCGAGCAAGGCTCGATCGTTGGGCTGATCGGGCCGAGCGGTAGCGGCAAGACTACGGCGCTTCGGATGCTCTGCGGAATCGACGTTCCGACCTCTGGGCAGGTGTCGCTGTTCGGTACGCCGCTCGGTTGGGGAGGCAACGACGTGCGCCGGCACTTGGGATATCTCGCTCAGGACCCGGCCCTGATCGAAGAGTTCACCATTGAAGAGCAGGTCCGTTTTGCGGCCAGGCTTCGGGGCGCCGACACCGCAAATGTGGCGTTTGTTCTCGCCCGTGTCGGTTTGCTCGATCACGCCGACACCAAGATTGGCGACGCCTCCGGTGGTATGAAACGTCGTGCCGGGCTCGCTGCCACTCTGGTGTCCGACCCCGAACTGGTCTTCTGCGACGAACCCACAGCCGGGCTCGATCCGATCTTGCGCGATCGGATCTGGAAATGGTTCAGGGCTCGACGGGCCCAGAACAAAACGTTGATTGTGACCACCCAACACATAGCCGAGGCGGCTCGATGCGACCGCGTGCTGATACTGCGGGAGGGTGTGATCATTGCCGATGCGGTTCCGAGCGCTCTGGCAAGCGAGGCGGCTCTGGAGCAGAAGCTCATCATCGAAATCATCGATACAGATCTAGCTCGGGCTGCTACTGAGCTGGTTGGCGAGGGCTTCGATGTAGACCTCGACGACGATTCACTCATCATCGCCACCGAAGATGCCGCTGCGGCGACTCCGAGTGTGACGGAGTGCCTCAGCGGGTTGGGCTACCAGGTTGAATCGGTGGACGTTGTGGTCCCTGGTTTGGACGAAGTGTTTCGAGCGCTGGTCGAGAACGCCTGATGAAACACTCAATTCGAGCGGGTTGGGTGATCGCGCTCAAAGAGTGGACCGAACTGCGACGTCAGCCTGGTGTTCTGGTGCTTGTAGTGCTCGGTCCATTCCTCGTCTTGGCAGCATTCGGGCTCGGGTATCGAAACGAAGAGCTGGCGTTGCGCACCATCTTTGTGGGACCCGCAGACAGTGCCTACGAAGAGTCGATCGAACGGTACGCCGGATCGATAGAAGACTACGTAGTGCCGCTCGCATTCACTCAAGACTTCCTGGCCGCCATCGAAGACCTTCGCGAAGAGCGAGCCGACGTTGTGATCGTCCTACCGCCCGACCCGGCCGAAGCGGTCGCTGCTGGTGAACAATCGGAGATTGCGGTGATCCACAACTCGATCGATCCGATCGAGGCGATCGGCATAGAGTTCGCGACCGAGGTCGCAGTCCGAGAACTGAACGCAACGATTGTCACCGCAACCCTCGACGGGTTGCTCGCCGGTCTCGCCGAACTCGACCGCTCGGCGGTGGAGTTGAACCCGCTCATCGACGACCTCGATCAGGCCATTCAGTCCGGCGATGAGGCCCGAATCGTCTCGTCGGCCACCTCTCTGCGCGTGGGCATCGAGAGGGTGCGACCCGTGCTCGACGTGTTCGACTCCTTGGAGGGCACGAGCGCAGGGTCCGAGAAGTCCGAGTCTGATGAAAACGACCAGAATTCCGAACCTGGTTCGATCGACGAACTCATTGTTCGCCTGGATGACATCGCCATGCGCACCGGAGCAGCCGATTCAGATTTGGCTGTTCTCAGAGCCGACCTGGATGAGTTGAGTCGCCGGGCCGACCTCGTGTTGTCACTCGACGCTCGGGTATTGGCCAGGCCGTTCTTCGGCGATGCCGAATCCCTCGTACGACAGCGCATCCGAGCCGAACACTATGTAGCGCCCGGAGCTACCGCCCTGCTGCTCCAGCACCTGGGCGTCGTGCTGGCGGCCTTGTCCTTCGTGCGCGATGAGCGGCGCGGCATCCTCACCAACTATCAGGTCGGTCCCACCTCGGTCGGATCGGTCCTGGTCGGCAAGCTCACCGCCTTGAGTGGCGTGGTGTTCCTCGCCGGGCTTGCTGTGGTATTCGGCCAGGTCTTCCTTGTGGGTGTACCCCAGTTCGGATCGGCGCCACTACTCGTGCTTGGCATCGCTGCGCTGTCAGCGGCGTCGGTGGCGATCGGGCTGCTGCTGGCCGCCATCAGTCGCAACGAGTTGCAGGCGCTCCAACTGTCGATGATCACGCTGCTTGTGGGCCTGTTCTTCTCGGGATTCCTGCTCGATCTCGACCGCATCAGGCAGCCGGTTGCCTGGATCGGGATGCTCGTGCCGGCAACACCGGCGGTCGAGCTGATGCGAACGGTTCAGCTCCGAGGTTCTCGTCCTGCGCTTGGTTCCTTCGCCCTTTTTGGACTTCACGCCGCTCTCGGAGTTGGCATCGCCACGCTGTCGCTACGTCGTCGATGGAGGATCACATGATGGCAACAAGAATCGCACCGACGGTATCGGTAGCTCTGGCCGCGCTCGTCGGGGTTGTCGGGTGGATCGGCATCGGACGATTGGAGCTCGGCGCCGGCGACTCTGTGGATGCCGCAGCGCAGGCTTTGGAAGCAGTGGAGAACTCGCTGGCCGGCACCAAGGGTGTCGCCGATGCGACCGCCGATGCCCTCGACGCCGCGGCCGCATCGCTGGAGTCTGCGGCTGATACTTCAGAGTCGACCTCAACCGTGGCAAGCGATGTGTCCGATGTGGTCGAAACGCTCCCGCCTGTTCTCGAAACCGTTGCGGGATCTCTACAAAGTCTCGACAACACCCTCGAGGCAATCGACAGCACCTTCGACGGTCTTCCCTTCGGCATCGGTGATCTCGAACTCGACCGCCTCGAAGCCGACCGCCTCGCAGCCGATGTCGAGCCGCTTCTGGAAGAACTGCGGGCTTCGCAACGCTCACTGGACCAGCTGGCTACCGACTCTGCCGATCTCGCACCGTCGAGCCGCCAACTCGCTGATGAGTTGCGGATTGTGGCCACCGATCTTCGAGCCTCAACCGGCGACATCGAGGATCTCAATTCTGAGGTGGAAGCAACCCGAAAGAGCCTCGATGACTTGGTGCAGGATGACGAGGTCGACCTGCGGGGGGCGCGCCTGCTGCTCCTCGGTCTTGTACTCGCTGTAGTTCTGGCCAATGCTCCATACCTGGGATCGGCAGCAGAACGGCGAGCGTGAAAAGCCCCGAGCGAGGGTGCTCGGGGCTTTCCATCACGGGCGCTCGCAGGCGGTCTAAGACACGGCCTCGGCGACTGGTGCGGCTACGTCGCCGAGCTTCTTTGCGGCCCGCTTTGCCTTGCGCTCGGCCTTGCGACGCTGGCGACGGCTCATGTTGATTGCGGAGTCGGCCACGTCGGTTGCCGATGGAATACCAGCCGCTTTCCGGGCCCGCCGCTTGGCCCGCCGCGCCTTCTTGGCGTTGTCGATGGCTTCGAGCTCGGCTTTGGTCGCTCGCTTCGAAACGACATCGACACGTTCGGCCAAATCGGCTCGTTCGCTCTCGACGTTGGCGAGCTCGCCCTCCAGCCGTTCGAGACGCTCGGCCTTGCTGCGGAAGTTGATGAGGCCGAGTGTGCTGATCGACGCTGCTTTTCTGATGACACCCATGGGTAGTCGGCTCCTTACGTTTCGTTGATTGTTGCTGCAAAGGAGCTACCCAACGCCGCCAGGCTTGAAACCATCGCAGGGTGCGGATTCCCTAAACGGTGAGATGCCGATCGGGGATTTCCGCTCGGAACGCACCGGCAGCTGCGGTCACCATGGCCGCAAAGGGAACCGCCACGAATGCGCCGATGATCCCGGCCAACGAACCGCCAGCTGTCAACGCCACCAACACGACGACGGGATGGAGCGGTACGTGGTTTCCCATGAGTACCGGCAGAACAAGGTTCCCCTCGAGTTGTTGAACGACGAGGGTGAGCGCCACTACGACGAGTGCCTCGATGGGGCCATTGGCGACCAGAGCCACCGTGGCGGCCAGTACCCCGGCCGCCGTGGCGCCCACTACAGGTAGGAATGCAGCGAAGAAGGTGATCACCGCGAGTGGAATAACCAGCGGGACGCCGATGATCCATAGCCCGAGACCGATCGCGAACGCGTCGACAACGCCGGCCAGAGACACCGCCATCAGGTATGAGCGCAGTGTGCCCATAGCCGCCGAGCCGGCCCGATCGACGGCGTTCCTGCGAGCCGGGGCAACCCTTTCTACGATCCACG
>JABDJU010000110.1 GCA_013003325.1 Acidimicrobiales bacterium | reverse complement strand
GCTCGATCGCGGGGCGCATGTCCTGTCGCTCACGCTCCTCTTCCTCGTGTCCGGGACGACTCAGTTCGTCATCTTCGTAGGCAGCGGCGAACTGAGTGGCCTCTGGACAGCATCGCTGTTGGCGTGTATCCCAGCACTGGCGGTGGTGCCCGTCGGCACGAAGCTGCGGGCCGCCTTGAGCACCAACGCATTCGACTACCTCGTGATCCTGGCTATCACGGTCGCCGGCATGGGCCTGGGAGTTCGTACCTTCTTCTGAGCAGCTGCCCCGGGTCGGCTTGGCCCGGCGGTCGATCGCAGCGACTTTTCACGGTCTCACCGTTCCGGTGCCGTCTCCGGCCATCGGAATTCCCTTACCCTGATCATGTGACTGGTCGGCCCGGAGCTCTACGGAACGCCGTCGTGCTCTCTGCCCTCTTACTGGTCGGAGCGTGCGGGGCGAGCAGCCAAGAGGTGAACTCGGCCGACGATGGTGGGCCCGAAGGCTTCTTCGACATCACCGTTGGTACTGCGGACGGCGGGCAGCTCGAATGGACCTCGCTCGAAGGGCGCGATGTCGTGCTGTGGTTCTGGGCTCCCTGGTGACCCACGTGTCGAGCCGAAGCCCCTGCGGTCGCAGAGGTGCAGTCAAACTACGCCGGACAGGTAGAGATCATCGGCGTCGCCGGTCGCGACGACATTGTCAGCATTCAGGAGTTCGTCACCAATTTCGAGGTTGATGGCTTCACCCACGCCGTCGATGAAGAACTTGCTATCTGGCGCGAGTACGGCATCCGAAGCCAACCGGCGTTCGCGTTTTTGAGCGCCGACGGCGGAGTCGAAACCCACTCGGGTCCGTTGGGGGTCGATGAATTATCCAATCGAATCGACGCCCTCCTGGCTTCGTAGCGATCTAGCCGCGTCGCCACCACTCAGTCGGCTTGAGGCGGCGGCCGCCGCCGAGTCGATCGTCGAGGGCAAGCATGCGTGATCTCAGGCGGGTGCCGGCCAACCGCCGCCACCATCGGTTCCACGGCTTGGAGTAGTCGCGGGTGTATGGGCAGACCCGAACGCATATGGCGCAATCGCTGTTGATCTTCGACCAGTAGCCAAAGCACGCCTCCCCGTCGACGGACCATTTGCGCACGCCCTTGATGCCGGATCTGTTGAGGGCGACCGGAACCGGCTCTCCCTGAGGAATTGCCCTTGCCGGGCAGGCGTCGGCACACCGATTGCACTGCTCGCAGAACGCTTTGACGCCGAACTGGACCGGCCCGTCGTGGGCTAGAGGCAGATCGGTGAAGATCTTGCCGAACCGCAGTCCCGCTCCGAACTCGGGGGTGATCACCATCCCGTGCCGCCCGTACTCGCCGAGACCGGCAGCCAGGGCAAGCGGGATGGCCAGCGCGGTGTCGTTCATCGACGGCACCGCTTCGTAGCCGAGGTTCTTGATGTATTGGGCGATGCCGAGCAGGACGGCAGCGTCGCGGGAGTAGCCCAGACCGGTGGCCGTACCCGACAACGCCGACGGAGCGGTCTGGATCAGGTCCTGATCCATGGCTTGCCCGATGACGATGACGCTGGAGACGGTGTCCGGCAACGGGTTCGGTTTCGCTTCACCGGTCGCGGCGCTGAACCGTTCGGTGTAGACCCAACGCTCGTCGTGCTCCGCGATGCCCACGAGGTCGGCCCCGAAGACCGTGGCCACGTTCTTGATCTGGCGAGCGCTCTCATCGGGATCGAGATCGTCGACACGTTCCTCCGGCCCGTCGCGCAGCATCGACAGCGGATCGAGGAAGCCGTCTCGACGGCCCTGGTCCTCACCCATCTCGGTGAAGACATCCGATACGTGCCACGACGCATTCCTCAGCGCGTAGTCGCGTTGGGTGAATCCGTTGGCTTTGCGCCACATCGTGAGGGGCCGCCGATACGTGGCGTAGAAGCGTTCCGACTTGTCGCTCCGGATCGACCGATCCCACCAGGATCGCGAGAACACGTCATCGACCTGGCTGAAGCGCTCGAAATCGGGAAGCACTTCGAAGCCCTTGTTCATCGGATCTCGACGGCCCATCATCCCAAGGGCAACTGTGCCACAGTCGAATCAATCGGGTCGCTTCGTCGGAGGCCTGAACCACTACCGTGACCCGGTGCCCTCCTCCGACGCCAACGCCCATGAACTCGGTTGGCACCAGGTTCTCGGATACCGCTTCCTGAGGATCCAGACGCCGAAGGGCAAGCGCCTGACTCAACTCGTTCCCGGGCTCGTGCTGTTCGGAGTGGCCATCGCCTTCACTGTCGCCGCCGACCTCGGAACCAACCCTTGGACAGTCTTTGCCCAGGGACTCTCCGAACGCACCGGTGCGTCGGTCGGAACCCTTGTGATGTTGATCGGTCTGACGATCCTGGTCGGGTTCGGCCCCCTCGGGGAGCCGTTGGGGCTCGGCACGCTGCTCAATGTGCTTGTCATCGGCCCGGTCATCGACCTGGTGCTCCATGTGCTCGGTGACGATCACAGCATGCCGGTGCGGATCTTGCTGCTGGCGGTTGCGCCACCGCTGCTGGGCCTCGCGTCCGGGCTGTATCTCGGCGCCGGCTTGGGACCCGGTCCCAGGGACGGCCTCATGACCGCCTGGGCCCGACGAGGGGCGTCGATCTCGCGGGCACGCACGGTCATCGAACTCGGCGTCTTGGCGGTGGGGTGGATCCTCGGCGGGGTGGTCGGAATCGGAACGTTGTACTTCGGGCTCACGGTCGGATACTGGGTCAGAGTGTTTCTCAGCCGTCTCCAGATCGACCGCCCTGGGCCCCGGCCACAACGCCCCAATACCATCGCCGCAGCACCGAGTGGCGGCCAGCGGTGATCACCACGGATCGACAACTCAGCTTGGGGAACGAATCACAGCCGGTGCCCCGACCGGAACCCCCGACGAGGCACTGGAGCAACTGGTGGCGTTCCGGAATGCCGGCGCCGACCTCATCAACGTGGCACTGCGGTTCCCGGTCGACAGCGACGCCCTCGACGCCTATCTCGAGCAGGTGGTTCCCGACGCCCGGTCAACCCTGCAGTAGCCGGCCCCCGGGGCGGGTTCTGGGCAGTGGAAGGAGCTCGTAGTACTTGCTGGCCAGCGGGCCTCCGATGGCGGTGAGCAGCACGTATCCGGCCGCCAGGGCGCCCAGGTCGGGCCCGTCAGCGAGTTCGGATCCGAGAGCCGCGATCACGATCGAGAACTCGCCGCGCGCGATCAAGACAGTTCCGGCTCTGGAGCGGCCCAATGGTCCGACCCCGAGCAGGCCTGCCCCGTACCAACCGGTGATGCCTTTGGTCAGCGCCGTCACGACGAAGAGGCCAACAGCAATCGGCAACGAGGAAACCAGGTTCGAGGGGTCGATCTGAAACGAGAAGAAGACAAAGAACGTGGCGGCGAAAAGGTCACGAAGTGGCGACATCAATCTCAATGCGCGCTCTTCGGTCGGTCCCGAGATAGCCAGGCCCACGAGGAACGCACCAATCGCCCCAGATACTTCGAGAGCCTGCGCGCCGCCGGCAACCAACAGCGTGATGCCGAAAACTCCCAACAACAGGGCTTCGTCTGATCCGCCTGCGAGGACTGCGCTGAGCTTGCCGCCGAACCGAAGCGCCACCGCCAGGATGACCATGACCGCCACAAGCGCAATCGTCACGTTGGTGATTACCGTGCCAGCCGAACCGCCCACAATCAACGCAGCGATGAGCGGTAGGTACACCGCCATAGCAAGGTCTTCAATTACCAACAGGTTCAGGACCGCCGGGGTCTCGCGGTTGCCCAGTCGGCCCAAGTCGGACAAGACCTTCGAGACCACGCCCGAGGAGGAAATCCAGGTGACCCCGGCTAGCAAAGCCGCCGCCAGTGGTTCCCACCCCAGCACCAGCCCCAGAAGGAATCCCGGGCTTGCGTTCAGACACATGTCGAGAAGACCGGGCCTGAGTCCGGTCCGCAGGCCTTCCTTCAGTTCTGACTCCGAATACTCGAGTCCGAGGGTGAAGAGCAGCAACAGAACGCCGATCTCGGCGGCGAGTGCGACGAAGCTCTCACTCACCTCGATCTCAGCGAGGCCGCCATCACCGAAGGCCAAACCGGCGATGAGATAGAAGGGAACTGCCGTGATGCCCAGCCGCCCCGATATCCGCGCCAACAGCCCGAGTACCAGGACTACGGCCCCGACCTCGATGAACGCCAGGGCTGTGGTTGCGCTCCCGGCCGCGAAGATCACGGACCCGACAGGATGAGCTCTCGAAGGGCCGCCGCCCCATCTTGGGTGGCCACGGCGACGATGGTGTCTCCGTTCAATAGGACGAAGTCGGGACCCGGGGCTGGGATCGACTCTCCCTCTCTCAGAACCGCCACGATCGAGGCTCCCGTACGTTGTCGATACTGTCCCTCGGCAATCGTGGTCGAACCAATTTCAGAATCGGCAGGAACTTGAATCCATTCGAGCGTGAGTCCTGCGACCTCCTGTTGCACGGCTCCCAGGGATTCTGTCACCTGACTCGCACCAAGCATTTCGGCCAGCACCCGGGAGTCGGCTGCCGAAAGGTCGGTGGTCGAGGCGCAGGTGTCTGGATCGTCGCGGTCATACATGAGAAGGTCGCGTCGCCCGTCGTGATGTACGAGGACTCCGATGATCTCCCCGGCATCAGTGGTGAACTCGTGCCGAACCCCCACACCGGGCAATATTGTTTCCCTGACCAGGCGCATGCCCCACTATGCCAAATTGTGGTGATGATGATCGCACCGGACCACGGTGATCAGCCCAGGGCGACCCCGAGCGGTCTGATCGCAGCGACCAAACGGTCCGAACGCAGCAGTTCTTCGGAATCGGACAGCTCCGGGGCGAGGAATCGGTCTGGGCCGGAGCCGGGGACGAATTCTCTCAACAGTTTGACGAGCTCACCGGTGGCAGGGGCAGGTTGCAGCGGCGAGCGGGCCTCGATAGCACGGGCCGCAATGACGTACTCGACCGCCAGGATTCTCCGCACATTGTCGATAACAAGACGCAGCTTGCGGGTTGCAGACCATGCCATCGACACATGGTCCTCTTGCATTCCCGAAGTTGGGAGAGAATCAACCGAGGCAGGAACTGACAGTCGCTTGTTTTCCGAGGCCATAGCCGCCGCGGTGTAGTGGCCGATCATCAGCCCGCTGTCGACGCCAACTTCGTGAGCCAGAAACGGGTTCAGCCCATGGCTGCGGGTCTTGTCGAGAAGACGGTCCATGCGGCGCTCGGCGATGGCGCCCACTTCGGCGGTGGCGATTGCCAGAAAGTCAGCGACGAAACCGAGCGGGGCACCGTGAAAGTTCCCGCACGATTCGACCCGACCGTCCGGTAGCACCATCGGATTGTCAATCGCTGATGCCAGCTCCACCTCCGCGACGGACCGGGCGTGAGCGAGGGTGTCGCGGGCTGCTCCATGAACGGCGGGGGTGCAACGGATCGAGTACGCGTCCTGCACCCTGACATCGCCGGTGCGATGGCTTTCGATGATCGGTGAGGCCGCCAACAACGCCCTTAGATTCGCGGCGCTTTGCGACTGCCCGGGGTGCGGCCTCAGCGCCTGAAGGTCGGCGGCGAAAGGGGCGTCGGTGGCCAAGAGGCCTTCGATTGTGAGAGCGGTGATCATGTCGGCGTGCATGTAAAGCAGTTCGAGATCGTGCACCGCAAGACATAACATCCCGAGAATCGCATCAGTGCCGTTGGTGACGGCGAGACCCTCCTTTTCGGCCAGCTCGATCGGCTCGAGGCCGGCTGAGGCCAAGGCGTCGGCGGCGGGCACTCGCGTTCCTCGGTAGGTGACGTCGCCCTCGCCCAGCAACGCCAGCGCTCCGTGGGCGAGGGGAGCGAGATCGCCGCTGGCCCCGAGTGAACCGTGCTCGGGCACGATCGGCGTGATTCCAGCGTTCAACAGGTCCACCATCGCTTGGGCCACCAGTGGCCGGGCGCCGGACGCACCCAGCGCCAACGTACGAGCTCTGAGGAACACCATCGCTCGCACGACCTCATCCTCGACGGGTTCGCCCATTCCAGCGGCGTGGGAGCGCACCAGCGCAGCTTGAAGTGCCCTGCGGCGGTCGGGCGGAATGGATACGGTGGCCAGGGCGCCAAAGCCGGTCGAGATACCGTACTTCGGGTCGCCTTCGGCCAGCCGCTCGACCACGTTGCGGGCCCGTTTCATCCCTTCGATGGCGTCGTCGGCGAGCTCGACCGGGGTGGCCATACGAGCTACGTGAACGACATCATCGATGGTGACGTCGGGTCCGTGCAGCGTGATGGTGTCGGTGGAGGTCACGATGCTTCAACGCCCTCGCTGGCACCGAGGTTCATGGCGAGCGTGACGGCTACGGTGCCGAGCGCATCTTCGATTTTGCTGCTGTCCGCTTCGGCCAAGCGATGGGCGGGCCCGATCACCGAAACGGCGATACCCGGAGAGCGAATGGTTCCGACGCCGATCGAGAAGGCGGTGATGTCCGGCTCAACCGCTCCGGTTCTGGTCGCCACCTGTCCCGGAGCGTCGATCGCGGCGCCGACGGCGGTTCCGGCCAGTGGGATCGTCTGACCCACCCAACCGACGTGTCGGATCGCGCGACGGCTCTCGGCCATGGCGATATAGGTGGCGACCCTGTGGTCGCACACGGCGAGATAAGCCGATTCACCGGTTTCCTCAGCGAGCTGGTCGAGCAGCGGCTGGGAGACCGCGACGAGTTGGTCGAGCGGGCCGGCCTGCCGGAGGGCCGCCGCCAGGCGGAGCATGGTGGGGCCGACGGAGAACTCGCCCGCTTCGGATCGGGTGAGGTAGCCGCGGGTTTCCAGGGCTCTCAGGTGCCGCAGTGCAGTGGTGGGTGTGAGGTCGGACGCTTCGGCGGCCCGGGAGAGCGTGCACGGCTGGTGTTCCATCACGAACTCCATGAGGTCGAGCACGCGACCGATCGATCGGGGAACCGATGCCGTGACCCTCATCTCGGCAACCATTAGGAATTGTCACCTGCTGACATCTTGTGTTGCACATTGACAACGTAGGCCACGGCAACGCAGACTTCAACTGATGAACGCCGACACCAAGGACGGACCGCCGATCGGACAGCCGGTCCGAGGAATCTCCGCACCGCGAGGCACCGGATTGACCTGCAAGGGATGGCCTCAGGAGGCCGCCTACCGAATGCTGCAAAACAACCTCGACCCTGAGGTTGCCGAAAACCCCGACGGGCTCGTCGTCTATGGGGGGACCGGTCGGGCCGCTCGTACATGGGACGCCTATCGCACCATGCTGCACACCCTGCAACATCTCGAACGAGACGAAACGATGCTTGTGCAGTCGGGCAAACCGGTCGGTGTGGTTCGCACCCATGAGTGGGCCCCCAGGGTTTTGATCGCCAACTCGAACCTCGTGCCCGACTGGGCCAACTGGGAGGAATTCCGGCGGCTCGAACACCTCGGCCTCACGATGTATGGCCAGATGACGGCCGGGTCGTGGATCTACATCGGCACCCAAGGGATTCTGCAGGGCACCTACGAGTGTTTCGCAGAAATCGCTCGCAAGCGGTTCGGTGGGACCTTGGCCGGCACCCTGACCCTCACCGCCGGGGCCGGTGGTATGGGGGGTGCCCAGCCGCTCGCCGTAACGATGAACGACGGCGTCGTCTTGGTGGTCGACGTCAACCAGCACATGCTCCAGCGGCGGGTGGATCACCGGTACCTCGACGAGATCGCACCCGATTATGCAACCGCCGTGAAGCGGGTCACCGAGGCAAAACGCTCCAGCACCCCGTTGTCGGTCGGACTGTTGGGCAATGCAGCCGACATTCTCCCCCAATTGCTGGCCGACGGCGTCGACGCCGACATCGTGACCGACCAGACCAGCGCCCACGATCCCTTGAGCTACCTGCCCAACGATCTGTCCATAGAAGCCGCGGAGGAGCTCAAAACCACCCAGCCCGGGGAGTCCACCCGAAGGG
>JABDJU010000068.1 GCA_013003325.1 Acidimicrobiales bacterium | reverse complement strand
CGTGAATCCAGCCTGCCAGCAGGCATAGAGCACCACGGTGAGATCGATCCCGGGCGGAATCAGGGTTGCCACCCGGTCACCCGGGCGAACCCCGATCGCCGCCAAACCGCGGGCGACGCTATGGGTTCGTTCGACGAAGGTCTCGCTGTCGATGTGGCGCCACCGGTCGTCGTATCGCTCGACCACAAGACGGGGCACCGCGATGTCGGCTCGCAGCAATGGCTCAGCGGCGACAAGCTGAGATCGATTGGGGCGGGTGTCGGCGCGAACCCAGTCCCAGAATGCGTCGGCGACCGGCGCGTCCTCGGTGACGAAGTGGCCGGCGCCGACGAAGCGGTGCACGTCGGCGTGAGGCAAACGGTCTTCGAGATCGTGGAGGTACTGCTCACCAAAGACCGGATCACGGGTGCCCCACAGCAGCAGCGCGGGGACGTCGATGAGATGTTTTGTTCCATCGGCGATTCCTTCGAGGGTCGCGAAGGACGGGTGATCGGAGCGGAGGGGGATGTCGGCGACGAACGCGCGGATCCCTGTCCGTTGCGCCGCTCTGCGGTAGGGGGCCAGAAAGCCATCCCTCACTTCGGCCGGTGGCTGCGGTCTGGACAAGGCCAGGCCAGCTCGGATGAAGGCTGCGGTTCGTTCGGTGAGGGTCCGCAGCAGCGCGGCCGAGCCGGCTGTGGTGATCAGCTTTGGCGGAGAACCGGAATCGGGCTGGGCAACGGCGGTGTTGGTGAGGACTACACCCTTCAACTGCGGTAGATGAGACAGGGCCCAGCCGATCGAGATCGGACCACCCCAGTCGTGGGCCAGCGTGATCACCGGTCCGTCGATCCCCAGCTCGTCGGTGAGGGCGCAGAGATCTGAAACCCGATCGGCGAGCATACGGTCGGACCCTGTTCGCTCAGAGAACCCCATGTTGAGGTGATCCGGAGCGACCACCCGGATCCCGGGCGGAGCAGTGCGAACTACTTCACGCCAGAGGTACGACCACGACGGATTGCCATGCACGCACAGCACCGTGAGTTCGGCTTCTGCGTCGACGCCGGCCTGGGAGTCGAGTACGTGGAATGTGCGTGCCTGACCGTCCAGGTCGGGAACCTGCACCAACCGCGACCACGACCGCTCGAGGCCGTGCAGACCAGGTGGCAGCTCGGCGGGTTGCGACGGCTGTCGTGCCACCTACCAGACCAGTTCGAGCACGCCGGCGTTGAGACCTGATCCGATGCCCATGCACAACACGCGGTCGCCGTCGGACAGCGTGTCGGAGTAGTGGGCCAGGGTGAACGGGATTGCGGCCGGACCGATGTTGCCAAAGTTCGGGAATGTGAGCGGGGCCCGCTCGGGGTCGATCCCCAGCACATCGATCATTGCAGCGTGGTGCACCTTCGACACCTGGTGAAGGATGTAGCGGTCCATGTCGAGCCAGTCGGCGGTGTCGGCGTAGTCCCACGCCACCTTGGCGAGTTCGGTACCGGCGTCGAGCAAGGCCCGGGCGTCGGTGCGCATGTTCTCCAACGACCCGACACAGAGGTCGTGGTGGCGACTCTCGGCTCGGAAGAATCCCTTGAGCACGGCGTGGCTTCCCGGGTTGGCGCTGTGTTTGCCGAGCACCATCGCCGCCGCTCCCGAACCCAAGGTCAGCGAGGCGAAGTTCTCCGAGAAGTCCTCGGCGGTCTCGCCGCTGTCGTTGAGTCGGTCAATCGTGTTGCGGTGGATCTCGCGGGTACCCTCGCCGTCGACCACCAGCGCGTATTCGATCAGGCCGCTCTCGATCATCATTCCCGCCAGGTGCATCCCGTTGAGGAAGCCGAGACAGGCGTTGGAAATGTCGTAGTTCATGCACGTCGGCGACAGGCCGAGCATGTGGTGGACAGTGACCGCGGTCGAGGGCTCGAGCCGGGCCCGACAGACCGAGCTATCGATCAATAGGCCTATCCGGCTGCGGTCGATGCCGGCGTCGCTGATCGCCTGCTCACCGGCGGCCGCCGACGCATCGGCGAAGGTGAACCCGACGTTCCACTGGCGCCGCTCGTGTACTCCGGCCAGACGATCGAGCAAACCTGGCCGAGCACCTCCCCGGCTGTAGAACGGAGCCAGCTGAGAGTCGATCGCCTCCGACGAAACGACCTCATGACCCTCAACCCGAACCGCTGACACCACACCGACGTCATCGAAACTGAAGTTGGCGTTGGTTGCGTCGGTCATAGGGGCCTCTCGGGTCGAAACCGCAGTCTCGCAGCGTAGGCGGCGAAAACCCTCACCGGCCAGGACAAGGTTTACGGGGCGATGAGAAATCTCCAATCGATTCCTCAACCAATTGCGAATAGTGACCGAACACTATCAAGGCGGCGAACCTCCCTTCGCCACCCATTTGCAGGGGCCAGGTCGGCCACGCGGCGGGCAATCCCGGCCGACCGGCCCCTGCCACCAAGATTTCACGCTCGGCACCATCCACGACTCTGTCACACCCCCTGGTCATGCTTGACGAATGCGAATCTTGCACACCTCCGACTGGCATTTGGGCCGCTCGTTTGGCACCTACGGGTTGCTGCCCGATCAAGAGGCCTTCCTCACGTGGTTCGTGACCACCGCGATCGACACCGAGGCCGAACTGGTGGTCATCTCCGGCGACATCTACGACCGCACCCAACCCCCGGCCGAGGCGATTCGGGCCTTCAATCACGCGATCAATCAGCTCAACCAGGCCGGTATCGAGGTAGCTGCGATCTCGGGCAACCACGACTCGGCCGACCGGGTGGCGATGTACTCGGCGTTCACAGAAACCAACGGGCTGATCCTGCGGGGCGGCTATCCCGACGGGGCCGACGTCGTTGTCCGGCACTACTGCGATGGGCCCCTCGCCATTGCCGCCATCCCCTTCCTCGACCCTCGTATGATGCCGCCCGGCTTTTCTCTGCTCGACCCGACCGAAGGTCCGTTCAGCCACAACCGGGTGGTCACGACCTGCGCCGAAGCAGCACTGGCAGCCATTCCGTCGGGCATGCGTTCGTTGTCGATCGCCCACGGGTTCATCGCAGGGGCGCAGGGATCGGACTCGGAGCGCACACCGGTGGCCTCGGTCGGAGGTTCGGATCACATCGGCGCCGACGTGTTCAAGAGGTTCAGCTACAGCGCGCTCGGCCATCTCCACAAACCGCAGACGGTCGGCGGATCCGACACCGTCCGGTACTCGGGCACACCGCTTCCCTACTCGTTCAGCGAGACCGAGCAGAAGTCAGTGGTCCTGGTCGACATGGATACCGAGGGTCGCTGTGCGATCGAGCTGCTCGACGTCCCTATCGGCAAACGCGTCCGAACGGTCCGAGACACCTTTGAGAACCTGCTCAGTGCCGATCCCGACGCCGACAGCCTGATCAGGGTCGAACTGACCGACACCTCGACAGTCCGGGACGCCAAGCGCCGGCTCGAAAAGGTGTTCCCGCACATAATCGAACTCAAATTGGTCAATCTGGCCGTCCGGACCTCGGCCCGACCCGGCGGTGGCGCAACCGCCAGAACACTGGCCGACGATGTCACCGCATTTCTCGAAACCGTGACCGGCGGTCCCGCCGACACCGAGCAGTTCGCCATGATCACCAACGCGCTCGCCGCTGCCGGCGCCGACGTGGGGGTTGTGGCGCCGGCCTCACCCGAGCCGGACCGTGACTACACAGCCACCGCCGACGAACCGGCTCAGGGCCAGTTCGTGTTTTCGCTCGGCGAAACCGGCGACATGGGCCCAGCGGAGGAAGTGGCATAGTGCACTTCGAACGGCTCACCATCAGCGGCTTCGGCCCCTACGCCGGTACCGAAGTCATCGATTTCGACGCCCTCGCCACCAAGGGCCTCTTCAGCGTGTCCGGCGCTACAGGTTCGGGTAAGACCACCATCTTCGATGCCCTCACCTTCGCCCTTTACGGCGATCTGCCGGGCATGCGGCCGGCGGGCACCGTGCGGTCCGAGCATGCCTCACCAAAGCAGAAGTGTGAGGTCGAGCTGGTTTTCAGGGCTTCCAACGCCCGTTGGAAGGTGGTTCGCACCCCCAAACACCTACGACCCAAGCTACGTGGCACCGGCGTCACCGAGGTCAAGAACCAAGCAGCGCTGTATCGGTGGGACCGCAGCGGCTGGAACCCGCTCACCACGTCCATCCATCACGTCACTCGACAGTGCACCGAACTGGTCGGTCTCAGCCAAGACCAGTTCGAACGGGTCGGCTTGCTGCCTCAGGGCGAGTTCAAGCGGCTCCTGGTAGCCAACAGCGCCGAGCGTAAGAAGCTGTTCCGAACCCTGTTCGGAACAGCCACCGTGGAGGCGGCGGTCCGGCACCTCGTCGACGACGCCAAAGCGGCCGAAGCAGACGCTGCCCTAGCCCGAAACCGGTTCGAAGAGATCGAGGCCGAGGCGTCGGCGCTTCTCACCAAGCTCAACGATGCAGCCGCAGCTGAAACCGATGGAGTCCTGTCGCTTCCGACCGAGGGCGCAACATCGGAGACCGCCGGCACTTTGGCAAACCTCGAATCGGTCGCCCACGATGTACAGCGCCGCGTGCTACCGATGCTCGAGGGCGCTGAGGCGGCGGCGAATTCAGCCACTCGCCGAGCGAGCGAAGCGCTGGGCCAAGCAACCGAGTTGGCAGCCAAGGTAACCCTGCGAACGCAACTGCAGAGCGAGCAGCTCGAGCTCGACGAGCTCGGTCCGAAGGTCGAGGCAAATGCTGCAGCGGCCGAACTCGCTCGACGGGCCAGGCCGGTCATCGCAGCCCATCGGCAGCTCACGATCGAACAAACCCACCAGCAGAAGGCCCGAACCACCGTCACCGCAGCCCGGCAGAAGGTCGAGCGGCTCGCCGGTGACAACGGTGTCGAACACCGCACGCCGGCTTCGGCCGACGATCTTCAGGTCTCGGTGGCTGCGCTCATCCCCGAAGTCAACGAAGCCATACGGCGCTCGAACGAGCGGGACCAGCTGCTCGCCCGAATCGCTGTAGTCAGCGCCAACCTCGCGAGAGCTCGCCAGACCGACGCTGACTACGTCGAACAACACGCCAGCTTGAGCAAGACCAGGACCGAGGCGATGGCGCTGATGACCGACGCCGAGGCAGCGGCGGAGCAGGTGGCATCACTGCTGACCGGACTGGAGCCGCTGGAGAAGGCCGAGCACGCGGGAACCTGTCGCGATGCAGCTCGGGCTGACGTCGCCGCCATCACCGCCGCTTTCGAGCACGCCAGGGGTCAGCTGGCCGAACTCGACGCCGATCTCGCCGTCACAAACCAACGGATGACCGAGCTCCGGGCCGCCGTCGATCAGCTGCCGCAGCTCACCATCGCGTTGAACGATGCCCGCCAACTTGCCGAGAACGCCGATCGCCTCGCGGCACTGAACGAACAGCTGAATCGAGCCGAACACGCACTCGTCGACGCCGCCGAGGCCCAGGCCGCCACGGCTCGCGCCTTCGCCCTCGGGGTTGCTCCGCGGCTCGCTCAGCAACTCGTCGAGGGCGAGCCTTGTCTGGTGTGTGGCAGCCCTGAACATCCGAGGCCGGCCGAGGAAACCGACGAGCTCGTGACCCAAGACCAGATGGACTCGGCCAACAGTCGATACAACACTGCCTACGCAGACCTCGCTGCCACCCGAAGCTCGGTCGATCAGCTCACCACGACACTGGGCCCCGAACCGCCATCGGCAGCCGACGCCAAGGTGGCTGCAGATGTAGCCCAAGCCAACTTCGACCGAGCCCACGAGGCCAAGGAAGAGCTAGCAACCGTCGCGGCGGCGGTCGAGGTCGTCATCAGCTCTCGCGACGCTCTGGTCGACGTGATCGCCAAAGCCAGCGCACAGCTGGAGCTGGCCACCCTTGCCGTCGCGACAGCCGAGGGCGAACTCGGCCCCGACGCCCAAACACCGCTCTCAGACCTGATCGAACGAGCCGCACAGCAC
>JABDJU010000056.1 GCA_013003325.1 Acidimicrobiales bacterium | reverse complement strand
GGTGGTGGGGGAGGGGTGGGGCTGCTCATCGGCGCACCAACAGGGGTCCGTAGCGGCTCCACACCCAGATCGATGACCCCGTGATGATGCCCGACACGGCGAGCCACATGTTGGTGGTCGAGATCGTCTGCCACTCGAACCCACCTACCTCGCCGTGGATACGGAATGCCAGCTCGACCGGTAGGAGCAGCAGGTTCATCAGTCGGATGTTTGCACCGAGGTCGGTGCTTTCGGCCAGGATCGTGGCGACCGTGGACGTGCCGACCAGGAGCCCGATGGTTCCGGCGATGGCGGTTCCGGTGCGGTCAGTGGCGGCGCTGACCGCAAATGAGACAGCGGTATAGACCGCTGACATCATGATGCCCGAAGCGATGATCTGACCGCCATCGAGAAAGAACTCGCCGAACCCGCTCGGTCCCGACCCTTCGAACCACAACGCGATCATCAGGAACAGCGGTGGCCCGATGGTCACGATGCCGAGCATGATCGCGACGGCGATGGCTTTCGACGCCAGGTATGTGCGGCGATTCAGCGGTGACGCCAGATAGACACCCAGCATCGAAGTGCGGCGGTCGGTACACAGCAGATCCGGGGCGACGAACGCGGCGAACAGGTAGAGCGTGGTGACGATGAAGCCGTAGTACTCGGCGTAGGTGGGAAGGAACTCGTCGCCGATCACATCGGGCAACAGCGCCGCCAGGCCGACGAAGACGACCGCAGGTGTGAACGAGAAGAGGATGATGGCGACCGGTATCAACTTGAATCGCGCTGACCGACCGAGGCCCAGGCTGCGGCGCACCGAGTAGCGGATCAGCGTCTTCATCGCGCCGGGCACCCCGGTGCGCTCGCCGCCGTACTGGCGGTAGCCACGGTCGAAGATCTCGGCGGTCACGATGCACGCTCCAGGAAGACGTCCTCCAACGACAAACGACGCCGGCTCAGACGTCGGATGCTCACACCGGCTTCGGCGCAGACATCGCGGGCGGCGTCGAAGGCGCTGTCGTCCTGGCCCTGTACCACTACGCTCCTGCCATCTGGCAGGTGCGGAATCCCCCGTTGGGAGAGCAAGCCGACCACCGTGGCAGCGTCCTCGGTGGATTCGAGGTCGATCACGACGTCAGCGCCAGAGCCCCGCAGGGCATCGAGCGACCCAGCCGCCAGGGTCCGACCTTCGCCGATGATGACGGCCGCATCGCAGATTCGTTCGACCTCGTCGAGCAGATGACTGCTGAGGATGACGCTGATCCCGAACGACGTGGCAACCGTCCGTATGAGGCGCAGCATCTCGTCTCGCTGCTCGGGGTCGAGACCATCGGTCGGTTCGTCGAGCAATACCACAGCCGGATCGTGAGCGATTGCTTGGGCCAGCTTGACCCGCTGGCGCTGTCCGGTACTCATCGTGCCCATCGGTCGGAACCGTTCCTCGGCCAGTCCGACCAACCAGAGCGCATCGCTGGCGCGGGTCTTGGCCTCCCGGGGAGGGAGGCCGTGGAGTTCGGCGACGTGGTGCACGAAGTCGGCGGCCTTGACATCGCCGGGGAGCGTGTGGTGCTCGGGGGAGTAGCCCATCCGAGCCCGGATCAGATGGCCCTGGGTATACGGGTTGACTCCGAGAACGGTGAGGGTCCCCGCAGTGACCGGATGAAGCCCGAGCATCATGCCGAGCAAGGTGGTCTTGCCGGTGCCGTTGGCCCCGAGCAAACCGGTGATGCCGGGATCGATTGTGAAGTCCACGCTGCTCAGCGCCGTGAACGAGCCGTACCGCTTCGCGACGGCGTCGGCGGTGACCAGCGAATCCATAGCGCGACTCTAGAGGGTGCTGCGCCACGACGACGTCGGCCTTTCGGTCACCTCGACCCTGAGATTCAGTCAGGGGTTTTGCGCCCTAGCGCAGTGTCCCGGCCAGGAAGTTGGCCATGCGGTCGAACGCCAGCTCAGCGGCTTCGGGGTCGAAGTTGTCTCCCGCCTCCATGAACCAATGTTTTGCTCCCGGATACACGTGGAAGTCGGTGTCGTTGTCTCCAAGGCGCAGGAAGGACTCGGTCACAACACGATCCTCTTCAGACACCATGTGGTCGGCATCACCGAAATGACCTTGGAACGAGGCCGTAGCATTGTCGAAGTCGATCGACTGGGTGCCGTAGAAGACCACCGCACCGGCGACTTCTTTCGGGAGCCGGGCAGCGAGCCAGAGCGCCATCGATGCCCCCATACTCAATCCCACCACTGCGATCGGAGCGTTGGGGTCTTGGGCGACGGCCCGCAGCGTACGGGCCGAACTCATGACGAGACCGCTGAGCTCATCGGGGCTCCGCTCCGCCAGTGCCCGCTCGGCCTCCTCTTCAGTGGAGGCATTGATTCCCTCGAGAAGATCGGGGCTGATCACTGTGTAGCCGAGGTCGGCGATCCGTCGACAGAAGTCACGGGTCCAGTCGTTGAGTCCCCACCAACTGTGGAGCACGAGCACACCCGGCCCCGACCCGCCGTCGATCGGTTCCACCATGAACGCCTCGCCGGCGGATCGAGTACTGAAAATGGGCTTGTCGTCGCTCACTGGGACCCAACGCTACCGGCGGCTCATCGCCTGACCGAGGCGACGGTATCGACCCGGATGGGTCGAAGGTCACGCCGGCCGGCGGTCACCGTACGCCACCAGCCCGGCTCGACTCTAGTATTGAGACGTTGTGGCTTCTGTCTTTGGTGCAATCAAAGCATTTCCGAGGTTCGTCTGGGACGTAGCCAAGGTTTGGTATCACGGCGGGATCGGCGATCTCGCGGCCGGCGTGACCTTCTGGATCCTTATCACCGTGCCGGCTGCGGTCCTCACGCTGGTTTCCTCGGCCAGCTTTCTCGATACGTTCGTCGGCACCAGCCTCGACGAAGAGATCCGGTTCGAGGTTCTCACTTTCGTCAACGAGACCTTCGCCGAGGGGGCCGACACCGCCCGCGACGCGGTGAACAGCCTGTTCCAGCAACCCCAGACCGGGGTATTCACGATCGCCGCCGGTCTGACCCTGTTCACCATCAGCCGGGGCTTCGCCGGGATGATCCGGGCTCTCGACACCGTGTACGACATCGAAGACGGTCGGCCGTGGTATCACACCCGTTTCGTAGGCCTCATACTCGGCTTGGGTACGGTGCTGATATTGGTTCCGATGGTACTGCTCGAGGTGCTGCTGTGGAGCCGTTTCGACGTGCCGCTCGAGGGCGCCGTGAGCGCCGTTCTGCCCGGCCTCATCCTGGTCGGGTGGGCCAGTCTGATGTTCCACTACGGGCCGTCAGCCCGCAGCAAGTGGCGCTGGGATCTTCCCGGCGCGATCGTCGCCGCCGTGTTCTGGTGGGGGCTCAGCGAGGGATTCAATCGCTACGTGGGGCTGATCAACCTCGGCGGCGACAGCGAAAGCGTGCTGGCCATCATCGGTGGCTTCCTGCTCGCCCTCACCTGGATCTGGCTGGCCGCCCAGGTGTTGCTGATCGGAGCCGCCGTCAACTTCGTGCTCGGCGAGCGCCTCGATCTGCATCGTGGCCGCAAGCCCTCGGTGTTCAATGCCGCATTGTCCAACGCAACCGGCGAACTGAAGAAGGTCGTGGTCAGCAGTGGTCGTTCGTCGGAAGGGCAGCAGGAGTTCTCCCCAAAAGCGGTGGCACAGCGGTGGAAGCCGACCGGCCGCGCTCGATCGGTTCTTGACGTACGAGAAGACCGAGATTCGGATTGGGATCCCCAGCCAGCCGACAGAGACGGCCCTGACCCGACCGCGGAAATGGACCTCAGCTCCCCTCTAGGTGGGATGAGGGATTAGCTCGAGGACATTGCGAGGGGTCGGGCTGGCGTTCCGACGACGGTCGTGCCAGGCGCAACGTCTTTGGTTGCTGTGGCTCCCGCTCCGACGGTGCCCCAGGCGCCGACGTGAACTCCGGGGAGCACGGTGCTACTCAACGCCAGGAACGCGCCTTCGCCAACCGAGGCTGAACCGGCCAGATGGCAGACGGCCATGTGGACGAAGTCTCCGACGATCGTGTCGTGATCCGCACTCGCTTTCGTGTTCAGGATGACGTGGGCACCAATCTCGGCTCTCGTCTGGACGATGGCGCCGGCGCACACCACGGTGCCGGGTCCTAGCTCAACATCGGGGGAGACCCACGCAAATGGATGCACAACCGTCATCCAATCCAAGTCCATGGTTTCAACGATTTCCTTGCGGGTTCGATTGTCGCCGATTCCAACAATCGCTTTGTCACAGGTCTCCCGCGTGAGCCCGCTGATCGGCCCTCTGATGGGAATGCCCAACACCTGCTGGCCCCACCTTGTTTCGTCGTCGTCGTAGAAGGCGACGACATCGTGTCCAGCCGCCGTGAGGGTGGTAGCCACCACGTACCCGTGTCCACCGGCTCCGATGATTGCGACGCTTGATCTGGAGTCCATCACTTCCTGCCATCTGTCAGTGCGCTGAATGAATCTCTATCGACATGCTACAGGCGTACTTGAGATGGCGGGACAGGCTGGGCTCGAGCTCACCTCAAACCCGGCGACCCACACCCCGGCTCGACGTGCTGCTCAACGGAAGCGGCTAGCTTCCTTCGTTGCGAATCCTCTCGACTTCGGTCATCGCCTCGCGGAGCTTGTCGATCCACTCGCTGCGGTTTTGGCCCACCTGATTGACACACCAGGCCATCGCTTCAGACCGAGACCGTGCGACCCCGGCGTCGATAAGGGTGTCGAGAACCTGGCGATCCTCAAACAGCAGCCGGGTCATCACGGGCACGGCGGCCGAGGTGAACCGAACCTCCCGGTCACCGCAGCGGGCTGCCCAGGTGACGTGTCGCTGCCAACGCACCTGGGCGACCTCGGCAACCGACATCCGTTCCGCCCTCGTGGATTCACGCCACGCCGAGATTCGAGATTCAGCCGCCACCGCGGCGGCATCGTCTCCGTCGGGGATGTTCTTGGGGAGCGCCAGTGTGCCGGTCACGATGATCTCGTCGCGGTCGACGAGCACCTCGACCGGATCGGTGAACCAGGAGTCCGGCAGCTGGCCGGTGAACCAGGCCGCCGCCTCGTCGCTGTCGCACTCGGGTAGGTCTTCGAAGCGGCGAGAGCCCCTTCTTTTTTGATTGGCACGCTTGTGAGCAGACATATTTCGTCCTTGCGGGTGGGTGGGACGGGAACGGGAACAAAGCCGTCGCCGCCGTCGTTCTAGAGAAACACCATATGTGTAATCATGTAATCATGCAATAGGAGTTGCAATGGCAATCGATGCACCGGCCCAGTCCGATCACCCCACGCTCACCCTCCCCGTCCTGCCGCTGTCCGATGGGGTTGTCCTGCCCGACACCGTCGTGACCATCTCGGTTCAGTCCGAAGAGGCCAATCATGCGGTCGACGCTGCGTCAACGTCACGTCGGCTTCTGTTGGTCCCCCGATTCGATCGGGCCTCCGGCACCCGCTTTGCCCGGGTTGGTGTGATCGCAACCATCGAAGACATCGGCAAGCTGCCCGACGGGTCGCCTGCGATAACGGTGAAGGCTCAACAGCGGGCTCGGGTTGGCGTCGGCGTGATCGGCGCCACCGCCGACCTGTGGGTCGAGGCCGAACCGATCTCCGACGTCGAGACCGACCTCACCGCCGAACTGGCGGCGGAGTATCGAGCCGCAGCCCGCACGCTGCTGGAGAAGGTTGGGGGTCGCAGACTGGCCGGGGCGCTGGCCGATCTTTCAACCCCGTCGGCGCTCGCCGACTCGATCGGGTACTGGCCCGATCTCACCTTCGATCAACGAATCGAGCTGCTCGAGACCGTGGCGGTGGATGACCGGTTGCGGTTGGCCACAACGTGGGTCAAGGAAGCCCTGGCCGAACTCCACACGCGGGAGCGGATCAACAGCGAAGTCTCCGCCGATCTCGAGAAGAACCAGCGGGATGCGATTCTGCGGCGACAGCTGGCGGCCATTCAGAGCGAACTCGGTGAGAGCGACGGTGACCTCATCTCGGAATACCGAACCAGGCTCGACGCAATTACCGGATCGCTGACCGAGGCCGTGGAGAAGGCCATCGCCAAGGAGATCGACCGGTTGGAGCGGACCGGTGGCGAGTCCATGGAAGCCAACTGGATTCGATCCTGGCTCGACACCGTGTTCGAGCTCCCGTGGACATCGCGTTCGGAAGAGAACCTCGACCTGGCCGACGCACGACGAATCCTCGACTCCGATCACACCGGGCTCGACGAGGTGAAGGACCGTCTCGTCGAGCACTTGGCCGTGCGCAAGCTGCGAGCTGAACGGGGGGTCGCTTCGACCGGACGCAAGGGTGTCATCCTGGCCCTGGTCGGCCCGCCGGGCGTGGGCAAGACCAGCCTCGGCGAATCGGTGGCGGCGGCGCTGGGCCGATCCTTCGTTCGGATGGCGCTGGGAGGAATCCGGGATGAAGCCGAAATCAGGGGCCATCGCCGCACCTACGTCGGGGCTCGTCCGGGACGGCTCGTTCGAGCTCTGTCCGAAGCCGGCAGCATGAACCCGGTCATCCTCCTCGACGAAATCGACAAGGTCTCCGGAGGCTGGAACGGTGACCCGTCGGCGGCGTTGCTCGAGGTGCTCGACCCGGCCCAGAATCACAGCTTTCGTGATCACTATCTCGAGTTCGAGCTCGATCTGAGCGATGTGGTGTTCGTCGCCACCGCCAACGTGGTCGACACGATTCCCGCCCCGCTGCTCGATCGGATGGAGATCATCGCCCTCGACGGATACACCGAATCGGAGAAGGCGACGATCGCCAAGGATCACCTACTGCCCCGTTTGCTGGTTCAGAACGGTCTGCGGGACGACGAGATGGACGTGACCGACGCCGCGATCGCTGAGATCGCCGCTCGCTACACCAGGGAGGCCGGCGTCCGTCGTCTCGAACAGCTACTCGACAAAGTGGTCAGAAAGTCCCTGACGCCGATCGCCGACGGATCGCACCAGACCGGGTCGGTCGTGATCGAGCCGGACGATCTGAGGGACCTGCTCGGTCGCCCGATCCCGTCGGAGGAAGTCGAGAACCGGATCGACCGACCCGGGATCGCGACCGGACTGGCGGTCACCGGCGCCGGGGGCGACGTTTTGTTCGTGGAGACGGCGCTGGTCCCCGGGGATGGGGAGCCGGTGCTCACCGGACAACTCGGTGACGTGATGCGAGAGTCAGCAGCGATCGCTCGCTCGGTCGTCAGCGCCCACGCCGACCGGCTCGGTTTCGCGATTCCCGATGGCCAGCGGCTGCACGTGCACTTCCCGGCCGGCGCCGTTCCCAAAGACGGTCCCTCGGCCGGCATCACGATGACGACGGCACTGATCAGCCTTCTGACCGATCGGGTGGTGCGGCCCGAGGTTGCGATGACCGGCGAGGTGACCCTGCAGGGTCGGGTGCTGCCCATCGGCGGGGTGAAGCAAAAGGTCCTTGCGGCCCACCGGGCCGGCGTGGCGCACGTGATCCTGCCCAAGGACAATGAGCACGACCTGGAGGACGTGCCGTCCGAGGTGCTCGATGCCATCGAGGTGCACCTCGCTTCGCACATCGACCAGGTCTTGGAGTGGGCGCTGACCTAGATCAGCGGAACCCGATCCTCACGTCCACAGACCGCTGGCCAGAGCCTGGGGCAGCATCAAATGGTGCGCACCGGCCCTGGCGGCAGTGGAACTCACCAACTCGTTGTTCTCGAACCGCACTGCGTGCTCGGACGGGAGAGGGTGGGGTGGACGCGGGGCCACGGCGACCTCGGGGAGCGCAGCAATCGCTTCATCTCGGGCCGTGGCGCTGGGATACCAGATCGGGTCGTTGATTTGATCCCACTTGTCGGCTCCCATCACGACGACATCGAATCCGATCGCGATGTCTGAGATCAGCTGAGCGTCGGTGACCTGGACCTCGAGCCACGGGTAGTCGCGGGCGATCTCTTCCAGAACCGCCCGTCGTTGCTCGACCGTCGGGCCCGCTTGAGCCCGCTTTCCCAACGCATCGGTGCTCAGAGTCCACACGACCATATCGACATGGCGTTGCTCCCTGACCGCCTCGCTGAGGTCCAGGTGAGCCACCGTGGGCGGGTTGAACGAGCCCGGATACACCGCGACACGGGGGCGGGGTTTCGATACGGCTGAGGTCACTGCTCTTCGGGGAGGGCCGGCATGTCGGGGGCGAAGATCCATTGGCTCACGACATTGGTCGCTTCCTGGCCGGCCAGCTCGGTGACGAGATCGAGGAAATTCTCGGTGCTCGCTACACCGCCTCCATAGCGTTCGGTCCACGCGCTGAGGATCTCAGCGAAGGTTTCGTCTCCTACGGTTCGCCGCAGCGCTTCGAGGGTCAAACCGCCCCGCCAATACACGTTGATATCGAACAGCGTGTCGGGTGTGAGCCCGGTGAGCGGTTCCATCGGGATCGTGGCCGCGATCCGGCTCATGTCCCGGCCGGCGATCCGCTCGGTCCACCACCATTCGGCCCACGTGGCGAACCCCTCGTTCAGCCAGATGTCGTCCCAGGCCGCAGGGGAGACCAGGTTGCCGAACCAGTGGTGGGCCAGCTCGTGGGCCAGAATCGGCTGGGCTGCTTCGCTGCCGATAATGTCGGTGCCGAACAGACTCAGTGTCTGGTTTTCGAGGGCGAAGCCGAGGCTCTCGGGCACGACCAGGATGCCGTAGCTCTCGAAGGGGTACGGCCCGAACTGTTCTTCGAACGCGGCCATCATCTCCGCGGTCGTCGCCAGCGAGTCCCCGGTTGCCAACAGGGCGTCGCGGTGCACCGCATGTCTGATCACGATGTCGTTCCCGGCGATGCCCTCGATTGTTTCGGTGGTGAGCTCGAAGTCTCCGGTGGCGACCGATGCGAGGTAGGTGGTCATCGGATCCTGGGCCTCCCACGAGTAGGTCTCGGTGCCATCGGCATTGACAACCGTCGAGACAAGTTGGCCCGGGCCGATCGCCACCTGCCCAGATTGAACCGTGACCTCGACATCGAAGGTCGCTTTGTCCTGCGGGTGGTCGTTGGCGGGGAACCATGTAGCGGCGCCGATCGGTTCCGACGCTACGAACGTCCCCCAGGGGCGGGTCTGGAAACCCAGATTGAACGGCAGGCCCTCGCCGGTGTCGAGGGGTTCGGGTTGGCCGTGATAGGCGACGACCACCTCGGCGGTCTCCCCTGCGGAAACCTGATCGGCGAGGCGCAGCCTCAGCTCCCGACCGTCGCGGTCGAACAACACCGGCTCGTCGTCCACCCGTACCTCGTCGACGTCCATTCCGACAAGATCGAGGTGTAGCTCGGTGAGGTCGATGAGGGCCGTGAGTTCGATTCGCGCCTCGGCGCTCATCTCCGCTCCGGCAAGATCGAGGCCGATGTCGTAGCCGGAGACGTCGTACCCGGCGTTTCCGAGGCCGGGAAAGGTGGGGTCGCCGATCGAGCCCAGGCTGCGATCACCGGTCAGCCCCGATTCGTCGCCGCCCGGATCGCCGACATCGAGCCCAGCCAGCCCGGTCTGACCGGCATCGTTCTGGGTGGTCGGGGCGGGAGCTTGGGTCGTCGTGGGTGCCGACGTCGTGCGCTGGGCACGGGACGTCGTGGTGGTGATGTCCGCCGCACTCGTATCGCTCGACTCATTCGCAGCACTGGTGCAGCTGGCGGCAACGATGAGCACCGCGGCGAGAAGGTAACTGGGCCGACGCACCGACCCAGGTTGGCAGGTCTGGGTGGGCGAGTGTCGGCAGGCTCGGGGATGTCTGCGGTCCAATGGGGAATCGACCGCACCGCGAGGCGGGTGGGCGCCTTCGGGTTCGAAATGGGTAACACTGTCAGGCTATGTCGTCGCTGCTGTTCGCTGCCGAGGCCCGAGAGAAGTTCTGGGATCCGGGGCCGGGCGGGATTCCCGGCTGGACCTGGGTTCTTCTGATCGTCACGATCCTGGTCATGTTGGCCTTCGACTTGTACCGGCACAGGCATGATCACGAGCCGAGCGGCAACGAAGCGCTGCGAGAGAGTGCAGGGTGGGTGGTGTGTGGCCTCCTGTTCGGCGGCTTCGTAGCGGTCCAGTTCGGAAGCGAGGCCTTCGGTGAGTACATCAGCGGCTACCTCATCGAGAAGTCGCTGAGCATCGACAACGTATTCGTCTGGGCGATCTTGTTCTCCTCGATGAAGATCCCGCTGAAGTATCAGCACCGCGTGCTCTTCTGGGGGATCTTCGGCGCGCTGACGCTTCGTTTCCTGTTCATTCTCGTCGGAGCCACGCTGATCAGTCGGTTCGTGTGGGTTCTGGTGGTGTTCGGGGCGTTCCTGATCTACACCGGAGCCAAGATCATTCGTCACCGCGACGATGAGGGTGAAGATGCCAAGACCACCGGGCTGGGACTTCTGAAACGGGTGATGCCAGTTTCCGACGAGTTCGACGGGCACAAGTTCTTCACGATCGAGAACGGTGTGCGGGCCGCCACTCCACTGTTCGCCGCGCTGGTCGTCGTCGAATTCACCGACATCATCTTTGCCGTCGACTCGGTGCCCGCCGTCCTGGCCGTGTCGAACGAGCCGTACATCGTGTTCGCGGCGAACGCCTTTGCGATCCTGGGGCTTCGTGCGATGTATTTCCTTCTGGCCGACGCCCGCCAGCGGTTCCACTACCTGTCGCACGCCCTCGGTGGCATCTTGATGTTCGTCGGGCTGAAGATGACGGTGAGCCCGTGGTATCACCTCAACACCTATGTGTCGCTGGCCATCATCCTCGCCATGCTGGTCGGGGCGATGATCTTCAGCGAGCGCAAGGCGCGCGAACTCGGTCACGTGCACGCCTAGCCAACGGTTGTATTGCGGTTCGGTAACGGCGGAACCAGCGTGATCCCGGCACCGTCACATCACCATGAACACGCGTCTGGCCGCTCTCCTCACCACCCTCCTGCTCGTCCTAGCGGCGTGTAGCGGGGCCGATTCTGACAGCGCCGAAGATGCCGGTTCGCCGAGCGTCTTTGACGATGAGAGCTTGGGAGGCGGCGACGATGGTGCCAGCAGCGACGATGGGATGATCGAGGGGACTATTGAATTCGAACAAGCCACGGGCGAGCTCGACGCCGCCGAAACCAGGGTCTTGGGGTCCTCGGGCGTGCCGATTGCCGGTACCGGCACAACTATTCAAGACACCGAAATTCCGGAGATCCCCGAGCCCATCGACACCGGGCGGGACATCATCCGGACCGCACAGATCTCCGCCGAGGTCCCCGATCTCGCCGCTGCCTCACAGCAGGTTCTGAGCACCGTGCAGGCGGTCGGAGGCCTCTTGTTCAATCAGGACACCAGGATCGGGACCGAGGGTCAGCCGAACCGGACGACCATGGTCTTTCGTGTCCCGCCGTCGGACTTTCAGTCGATCCTGAATCAGCTCTCGGGGATCGGAACGCTACTCGAGCAAACCGTCGACGCTACCGACGTCACCGGTCGGGTTGTCGACCTCGAAAGCCGGATCACGTCGACCGAACTCAGCGTGGAGCGGTTGCGAGGGTTCCTTGCCGAGGCCCGAGACCTCAACCAGATCGCCACGTTCGAGAACGAGCTCCGCAATCGGGAAACCGAGCTCGAAACGCTTCGCGGTCAGGTCCGCACGCTACAGAACCAGGTCGCGCTCTCGACGATCACGGTGGCCCTGGTCGAAGCCGTGCCACCCACACCGCCGACCGCAGCGATCGAACTCACGTCCTCGCTCCACCGAGGTCACGACGGCGGCTTCAGCTGCGGGGCGTCCACCCCCGACGTGGAGGCCGGAACCGACGTGACCGTGTGCTACGAGGTCTTCAATAGTGGCGACACGGAATTGCTCGACATCGCCGTGCGAGACTCGGCGCTCGGGGTCGGCACCGACGATCTCCTGCTCGTTCAGGGTTCCCTCGATCGTCCCCTCGAGCCGGGCGCACGGCTTGTGTTCGCCTACGAGTTCGTAGCCGAGGGCACTCGGATGATCAGCGTTGCCAAGGTTCAGGCCTCAGCCCCATCGGTGGATGAAGGCGGCGACGCCGAGCCGGTCGAGTCCACCGCCGAATTCGCGGTTCCGGTATTCCCGGCTCAGACCGCCCCCGGCTTCGGCGATGGGCTCCGCACCGGGTGGAACGGGCTGAGCGAGCTGGTCCGGGTCGTGTTGCTCCTCGCCGGCGTGGCGCTCCCGTTCATCTGGGCCTTCCCGGCGGCGTTCTTCGCTTACCGGGCGTGGCGCCGACGGGACAACCCAGCGACCGAGACCACGCTCTCGGTCGAAACGGCCGACGAGCAGCGGGAGCCGATATCGGTGTAAGGGCGCTAGAAGCTGCTGCGCCTGAAGAGCTCGTCGATAATACGTTCGTGCGCCCCCATCAGCGTTGCGATTGCGACGATTCCCAGAACGATGCCGCCGGCGATCCGGAGCGCACTCTCGGACCGTTCGAGCCAACGTCCCGGCAGCGCGTTGAGCGCGGCGATCGAGGCGATGACGGGCGCCATCACACCCAGGAGGTAGATGGCGAGCTCGGCCACACCCCGCAGCCCCGAGGTCTCCATGTGGGTGAGCACCTGCCCGAATTCGACGCCGACGCAGGGCCGCCACAGCGAGGCGGTCGCTGCCCCGGCCGAGGCGGAGGCCAGCCCGACGAGGCCGGCGGGCCCGGTCTCTTGTCGGATCATTGGGATCGCTGCAAGCAAAACCGTCGTGCCGGTGAGGAGCGACGGCCATACCCCGATGATCCCGGCGAAGCGAAGCCAGGAGCTTGCCAGCAGGCCGATCAGAAACCCGGCGCCGGCCACGGCGGAGGAGCGACGGCTGGCGACGGCGACGGCCATTCCCGGAACGGCCAGCACGAGCGAACAGGGAAAGGCCGAGGTGGTGAGACCTTCAGCGAACAGCGCCACCATGGCGGCGCTAGGCCCCGTTTTCGAGCAGATAGGCCACGGTCGCTTCGAGTTCGGCGTACTTGCCCTCGCCTATCTTGTCGAAGCGGATATCACCGTTCTGATCGATCACGTAGGTCCGTGGCCAAAAGCGCCTGGATCCCTGCCACGACCGGAAGTTTCGCTTTTCGGTGTCGAGGGCGATGGGCCAGGTGACCCCCAGCCGCTCGGCGGCGGCCTGGATTCCCACCGGATCCTTCTCTCGTTCGAACTCCGGGGCGTGGACGCCGATGATCTCGAGGCCCTCGTCACGGTGGGCGGCATAGATGTCCTGCAGGTGGGGGATCGTGTTTGTGCAGTTGTAACAGGAGTACGTCCAGAACTGGAGAATGGTCACATCGCCCCGAACGTCGGCGAAGGCGTCCTCGTCGGTTTGAAGCCAGCCATCGAGGTCGGTGAGTTCGGGCACGGGTCCAAAGTTCTCCGGCGCAGCGGTCAGCACGGGTCGATTCGTGGTAGATGGTTGGTCCGGTACGGCGTCGGCGGCGGTGGCATCGGTGAGGGAAGTTTCCGGGTCTGACCGGAGCTGAACCACCGCCCACGCGCCGGTCAGGAACGCGGCGAGTGCAGCCGCAACAATTCGGGTCGATGACATCGAGAACTCCCAGTTCTTGGCGTACTCGCCGCAGTGATCGGCGAAGATGCGATGAGTGCTACCTAGCCCTCGGGGCCGAAAGCCGGCCGAAAGCGGGGCGCGCTAGATTCCTTTGTCGTGACGCGGCGCCATAAGCGAGGAGTTGGGGCCGCTGTCGGTCTGGTCGTCGTTGTGGTCGGCCTGTTCGCCTTCTTCACCAACCGGTGGTTCATCAACCCCGCTGTCACCGACACGCTCGTGCCGGCCGACGCCATCGTTGTCTTCCCAGGTGGTAGCTCGGAAGAGCGGCTCGAGCGAGCGATCGAGCTGGCCGAGCAGGGGCTCGCCTCGGTTCTGTTCCTTCCGACCCACGGTAGAAACACCGGGCTTGAGGCTGCGATCTGCCGAGGTTCCGACTTCGAGTTTGCTACCCAGTGCCGGCCGACCGATCCGGTGAACACCTTCGGCAACGCGGCCGTCACTGCCGATGTCGCAGCCGAGAACTCGTGGGACTCGGTGATACTGGTGACCTCAGACGATCACATCACCCGCAGTCACATGCTTCTCGACCGCTGCTACGACGGCGCCATCCAGACCGCCGTCAGCGTGAAGACCGAGGACCGTCGGCGCAGGCAGCGCGTGATCCACGAGTGGGGTGGGATGATCAAGGCAATCTTCACCGACCGGTGCTGACTTCGATCCCCGTAGGGCAGCACCCGGGCGGGACTGAGTAGCCTTGTCGTATGGTTGAGTACCGATCCCGCACCACGACCCACGGCCGCAACATGGCTGGTGCACGTGCCCTCTGGCGCGCTACCGGCATGACCGACGACGACTTCGACAAGCCGATCATCGCGATCGCCAACTCTTTCACCCAGTTCGTGCCCGGTCATGTGCACTTGAAAGACCTCGGTCAGCTGGTGGCCCGGGAGATCGAGGCGGCGGGCGGGGTAGCCAAGGAATTCAACACGAT
>JABDJU010000034.1 GCA_013003325.1 Acidimicrobiales bacterium | reverse complement strand
ATCAGGAACAGATGATGCGGTTCAGCCAGAAGTTCGCCGGCTACACGCTGGCCGAGGCCGACAACCTGCGGAAGGCGGCCGGCAAGAAAAAGCGCGAACTAATGGCCAGGGAGCGCGAGAAGTTCATCGAGGGCTGTGTCGCCAACGACTACGGCGAGCAGTTCGGCAAGGACAAGTTCGACGTGATCGAAGGCTTCGCCGACTACGCCTTCAACAAGAGCCACTCCTACGGCTATGGCCTCGTCGCCTATCAGACCGCCTATCTCAAAGCGAACTACCCCACCGAGTACTTGGCGTGCCTGCTCACCTCGGTGAAGAACAAGCTCGAGACCGCCGCGGTCTTCCTCAACGACTGTCGCCAGCTCGGCATCAATGTTCTGGTTCCCGACATCAACACCTCAGACCTCGATTTCGGCTCGATCCCCGACCAGGACGGGCGCACTCTCCACGGTCGGACGCTCAACGCCATCACGTTCGGGCTCTCCGGGGTTCGCAACGTGGGGGAGGGGATCGTCGAGAAGATCATCGAGGAGCGAACCGACAACGGGCCCTTCGAATCGTTCGGCGCTTTCTGTGACCGCGTCGAGCTGTCAGTGCTCAACAAACGGGCAATCGAGTCGCTCATCAAGGCTGGCGCCTTCGATTCGCTCGGTCATCCCCGCAAGGGTCTGCTCATGATCCACGAGGAGTTCATCAACAAGACTGTGCAGCGCCGCAAGGAAGAAGACATGGGTGTCCAGACCCTCTTCGGCGCCATGGAAGACACCGACGAGGCCTATGACGATCGCCCGTCGATCGCCGAGGAGTACTTCGACAAGACAGCTCGGCTGAAGCTCGAAAAGGAGATGCTCGGGCTCTACGTGAGCGATCACCCGCTCATGGGAGTCGAAGCTGCCCTGCAGGCCCGAGCGTCTGCCACGGTGGGAGATCTAGCCGAATTCGACGACGGCGCCCAGGTTGCGGTTGGCGGAGTGGTGTCGTCGCTGGTCAAGAAGTGGACCAAGAAGGGCGAGCTGATGGCGGTCTTCGTGCTCGAAGACCTGTCGTCGAGCATCGAGACAATGGTCTTTCCCCGCACATTCACCGATTACGGCCACCTGCTCGAAGATGACCGCATCGTCGTGGTGCGCGGTCGGGTAAGCCGTCGCGACGAGGACCCGAAGCTGATGGTTTCCCAAGTCGAGGTCGTCGATGCCGATGCCCTCGCTCGTGAGAAGCCGATCACGATCACGGTTCGCCCGGACCAATTGTCCGATGCTGCGGTGGCCGACCTGAAGGCTTGCCTGTCTGAGCATCCCGGTCGAACGCCGATCGTGATCGACATGGGCACCCCGCAGCTGATCCGTCTGAGCGATGCCTATCGCGTCGATTCGGGCAACGGGTTGTTCGCTGACCTGCGGGTGATGTTCGGGGCCGACTGCATCGGCTGACCCGCTCCGGTTCCCCATCGGATCGGTCCGCCTGCGAGACTCGGACCCGTGAAGACCTTCGACTTCGAGTTCACCGTCCCTGCCTCCCAACAGCGGGTGCGGGACTTCCACCATGACACCGCAGTGCTGCGTATTCTGACGCCACCGCCAACGATCATGCAGGTGCACTCGATGGAACCCCTCGCCGAGGGGTCGATCAGCCGATTCACTATCTGGGCCGGACCGATCCCGCTCCGGTGGGAGGCGACCCACCGGGACGTGAGCGACCTCGGGTTCACCGATGTCCAAACCAACGGACCGATGAAGCATTGGGAACACACGCACCGCTTCACCGAGGCAGGTCCCGACCAAACCATGGTCACCGAGCACATCGAGTACGAACATGGCGGCGGCCTGTGGGGTGCAGTGACGCGAGCCTTCTTCTCAGCACCGGCGTTGAGGGCTCTCTTCGCCTACCGCAAGTTCCAGACCCGACGGCACTGCCGCTAGGGGGCGAGCTCACCGGCCGCCCAAGGCGTCTTGCGTTGAGACCGTGGGGACTCAAGACTGAGGCATCAACCCGATGAAAGGTCTGAACCGTTGCAGCTTCCCGATACCCGGCTCTGGTCAGTTGTCGCCCTGATCGTGGCACCGGCTGTTGCCATGCCAGCTCCTGCGGCCGCAGAGGTTGCGCCGGCGCAGGCGGCGGAGTTCGTCCACCTGGGAGTAGAACGGGGTCCGTATGGCCACGCGGTCATCGGTGACCGCATGGTGTTCGAAGGGTTCGACGAAACGTCCGGGGGTGAGTTGTGGGTGACCGACGGGACACCAGCCGGAACACGCATGGTGAAGGACATCAATCCCGGTCCTATCGGCAGCTCGCCCTGGAAC
>JABDJU010000018.1 GCA_013003325.1 Acidimicrobiales bacterium | reverse complement strand
GTTCGACCCCCAACAGGGGTTCACCTATCGAGGCTTCATGCCGGAGCCGCCCTCGCCCGAGGTTGCGCCAAACTGCGCGACCGCAGGGGTCCTCGGTGTGCTGCCCGGAATCGTGGGCACGATCCAGGCGACGGAGGCCCTGAAGCTCCTGCTCGGTATCGGCAACCCTCTGGTCGGACGGTTGCTCGTGGTCGACGCGAAAGCGATGGAATTCACCGAGTTGGCGCTGATGCCCTCGTCCTCGCCACTCCACGGTCGGTAGGGGGTCGCAACCTAACGTGGCCGCCACCGACATCGGATCGCCATCTGCCCGACACATCTGCGCTGGTCAGGTGACGATTGACATCTCGCCCTTGCGATCTCGTTTGGAGAGCTGCTTACACTGACCGTTCCTCTAGGCGGGGGAGTGGGGTGTTTGGACTCCTCAGTGACACGCTCAACCCAACAACTCTGGTCGCGGTCCGGCTCGAACCCCGACCGCCTGCGCAGAACGGTTGTCCCAGGCCTGATACTCCTGGCGATCTTCGTTACGGCCGCGCCGGTCGCAGCGCGGGGTGAAGTCGAGCCTGAGCCCGGGTCGATCAGGGTGACCGCCGAGGTCACGCCCTTCACCGACACCCGGCCGGTCGGTTCCGGTCTGGCCGCAGTGCTGGCCGCCGACGGTGATTCGCATTTCTCGCTCAAGGGCAATCGGGTGGCGGTTGTCGCCCTCGAACTCGACGGGCAGTCCGAGATGGTCACGGTGCAGCCGCTGGACGACGCCGGGAGAGGCCTGGAGCACAGTGAGCTCGCCATGCGGTCGCGCCGAGCCGATGAAACATGGAGCGAGTGGACGGTTCTTCACTTCGACGGCGAGGAGGGGCCTGACGGTCTGCCCGGCGGCGAAGGCGGAGGTGCAGCTTCGGTTGGAGGCATGGGCGCCATCGGACCGATCTGGGTAGGCGAGGGCGCCGCCGAGGTCGAGGTTGCACTGCTGCACGGGGATGCCGCTGCGCTGGCAACCGAGGCCTTGGATGTGCCCGATATCGAGCCCAGCACTCTGGACAAGGACACCTTTGCCAAAGGCGCCGAGTTCACTCTGGCCAAGGGCGCCGAGTTCACTCTGGCCAAAGGCGCCGAGTTCACTCTGGCCAAAGGCACAGTGACCTGGGGCGCGAAACCGCAGATCCGCTCCAACGATGAATGGGGCACCACCGGCTTCCAGCGTGCCACCGAGGGCTGCGAAGACGGCCCTCGATACGCCGACAGCATGCGAGCGATGGTGGTTCATCACACGGTGACCACGAACTCGTACTCACAGGACGAGGTGCCCAAGCTGCTCCGAGGGATCCAACGGTTCCACACCGTGACCCGGGGCTGGTGCGATGTGGCCTACAACTTCCTGGTCGACCGGTTCGGCACGATCTGGGAGGGCCGATCCGGCGGTGTCGATCGGCCCGTCATCGGTGGCCACGCTCGCGGTTTCAATTCGAACACGTTCGCGGTCGCACTGCTCGGTCAACATCAGAGCAACATCTCGCGCCCGTCCCCAGCCCGTCCGTCGAGTGCCGCGCTGCAATCGGTGAAGGCACTGGGCGAATGGAAGCTTCGACTGCACGGAGTCGACCCGAACGGGCGGACCTTGCTCAAGAACACCGCCACCAATGGTGTGTTGAAACATCCGCCGGCGACCTATGTGTCGGTGCCGACGATCCTGGGCCACCGCGATCTCGGCCAGACCTCGTGTCCGGGCAACTGGACCATGCCTGTAGTGGCGGAGATGAAACAGGAATTCACCGCCAAGAGTGCCGCCGCGGCCGTTCCCTATGCAACCGACGCCATAACCGGCAACGATTGGGGTCCCAAACTGTTGGCCGTCGACGTGCACGGTGGTCTCCGCCCCGCGATGGGACAGGCCGCTCCGAGTCCGGCACCCCCCGGTGGGGATGGTGCGATCGCCGTGGGTGGTCACGCCGACGCCGGTTACGTGCTGACCAAGTCCGGCCGGGTTCTTCCCTATGGGGACGCGCCGGCGGTCTCGGGTCGGCCCGGAGGTTCGAACCCGATCGACCTGATCGTTCGGGACAGCGGCAAGAGTGGGTACGTCGTCACCGCCGACGGGTACCTCCACGCCTTCGGCGGTCAGGTCCTCGACCGGTCTTCGGCTGGGCCGGCTGTGGCCGCTGACATCAACGACGCCAAGGTGGGCTACACCGTCTCGGCTTCCGGGGTGCTCAATCCTGTGTTCAACACACCGCCGGCGACGCTGCGGACCAAGCCGAGCGGCACCGTTGTCGACATTTCGGCCTGGCCCGAGGGGCACAGCGGCTATGTCGTCACCGATCGCGGCGAGGTCATCGGCTACGGCGAGGCCACCTCGTACGGCGACGTAATGACCGGTCGGGCTGTTGCAATCGTGGCCGGCCCCAATCGGAATGGTGGCTGGGTTCTGGACTCCCAGGGTCGGTGGATCACCTTCGGGGACGAGCGGCCGATCACGGTCGCTTCTACCCATGCGGGGTCCGATATCGCGGTCGACGCGGTGTTGACCGGCTACGACCTCACCGGATCGACGTTCAAGAAGTCATCTGACTACGACTACATCTCCGGCGTTCTGGCACGATTCCGGCCCGAACAGAACACCTCGGTGTTCATCGACCACTGGAGTTGGAAGACCGACCACGGCGGAACCATCGTGCTGGGGCGCGAGATCGTGCACGATGCTCGATTCACCGATTCCATCGTCGACGACATGTACAGGCGGGCCCTCGGACGGCGTCCTGATGCGGCTGGCAAGCGCTACTGGAGCGAGCTGCTCAACTCCCAGCGGATCACGCTGCGGGATATGGGGATCTACTTCTTTGGCTCCACCGAGCTGTACGCCCGGGCCGGCTCGAGCGCCGCCTACGTCGATTCGCTCTACCAGGCGCTGCTGCACCGCGCTCCCGACGCGGCCGGTCGGGCCTACTGGGCCGAGCTGCTCGGGAGCGGTAGGGCAACGCCGGCTGAGGTCACCGCCGGCTTCTACGATTCGCTCGAGAGCCGCCGCGACCGGGTCAATGCGCTCTACCGCCGGATCTCGGGCGGTTCTCCCTCTGCGGACCAGACCCAAGAGTGGGCCGACGATCTGCTGGGGTCCGACGACCTCACCGTGGCGGCGCAGATGATCGCGAGCCCGACGTTCTACCGGTTGCTGACCGACTGAGCCGCAGCGCCCCATAACCGCTGTGTGTGGCGCTTTTCGACCATCCGGTGGCGGAGGGTGGTGGCCCTTGCTGTACTG
>JABDJU010000008.1 GCA_013003325.1 Acidimicrobiales bacterium | reverse complement strand
TCATACGTCGGCCCTGGGACGATGATGAATAGCGGTCCGATCGACGGGATCGAGGTCACCGACGCCAAGGGTCGAGAAAACCCGGCCATCGCCGCCGCCCTCGACTGGCTCGACGAGAACGATGCGGGTGAAGAGACGATCAATTTCCGCCTGCGCGATTGGCTGGTGAGCCGCCAGCGCTACTGGGGCACTCCGATTCCCATGGTTCACACCGACGAGGGCATCGAAGCGGTGGCCGAGGAAGATCTGCCGGTCGTGCTGCCCGAAGACGTCGAGTTCACTGGGCGCAGCCCGCTGGCCGAAACCCCCTCGTTCGTTGAAACCGTCGACTCACAGGGCCGGCCCGCTCGTCGCGAGACCGACACGATGGACACGTTTCTCTGCTCCAACTGGTACTTCTACCGCTACCTGTCACCGCAGCTCGACACCGCACCCTTCGACGCCGAGGAGGCCGCCTACTGGCTGCCCGTCGACAGCTACACCGGCGGTGCCGAGCACGCCGTTATGCACCTGCTGTACGCCCGCTTCTACACCAAAGTGCTGCGTGACCTCGGTCTGTTCGATGACACCGCCACAATCATGGAAGCGCACGGCCGGGAGCCCGACGTCGCGTTCGATGAGCCGTTCAAGATGCTGCACAATCAGGGCCAGATCCTGGGCGAAGAACGAACCGGCGACCATGTGATCGTCGAGGGCGACTGGGACGGCAACCGCTTTGTTGCCAGGTCGATGACCGTTGATCCCGACGCAACTCCAAGTTCTGGTGCCGTGGTCGGTGAGCTGATGCGGCGCAAGGAACGGGCCATGCAGGTCTACGACGGTGAACGTCTCGTTAACGTCGAGGTGCCCGACGACGCCACGGTGTCGATCGCTGCCATCCCCGGCGACAACGACATCCACCAACTCAAGCATCACCTCGAGATCGAGCGGATGTCCAAGAGCCGCGGCAATGTGGTCAACCCCGACGATCTGGTCGATCAGTTCGGCGCCGACACGGTCCGCACCTATCTGATGTTCGCCTTCGAGTGGACCAAGGGCGGCCCGTGGAACAGCCAGGGAATCATGGGCTCCCGGCGGTTCATCGAGGACGTCTGGAAGATCGGCACGGTCGAGTACGAGCCGGCCAACGCCGACGGCGACGAATCGGTCGCACTGCACCGCAGGGTGCACCAAGCGATCGACCGGGTCCAGAACGGGTTCGAGTCGTTCAAGTTCAACACCTCCGTCGCAGCGTTGATGGAGCTCCGCAACTCGATGACCTCAGCGGCCCGCAGCCAGACGGTGAGCGCCCAGGCATGGGATGAGGCGGTAAGTGCGTTCCTGCGGATGCTGGCGCCAATCGCTCCCCACATCAGCGAGGAACTGTGGCAGGCCCGCGGCGGGGAGGGCTCGATCCACGAGGCCGCCTGGCCGCAATACGACGCCGCGACTGCGGCGGAAGACACCATCACGATGGTGCTTCAAATCAACGGCAAGGTGCGCGACCGCATCGACGTCGCCGCCGACATTTCCGAATCAGATGCCGAAGCGGCAGCGATGGCCAGCGAGCGAATTCAGGAGCTGACCGAGGGCAAGACCGTCCGAAAAGTCATCTCCCGTCCGCCCAAACTGGTCAACATCGTCGCCAACTAGGGTCCGCCCTCGGCGAGCTGAGCGAGCTCGGGATCAGGCGAGCTGGTATTGCACGGCGGCCCGAGCGCTGATGTTGGGCTTGATCAGGTCGTTGATCAGGGAGAGGTGTCCGTCTTCGGTGGCGTACACCCGATAGGCGGCTTCGTCGGCGAAGTCGCCCACGATGGCGTAGTCCCAATTGCCATCTGCCACCCCCAGGTCCGGGCCGTGGTGATAGCTCGTGACCGCATCGAGGGTGGCCAGTCGATTCAGCCCGGCAGCGATTTCAGCCTTGACGGCATCGCCGGCCCCGTCGGCCCATTTGAACATCACGCAATGGCGAAACATGGGCTCACTCTAGAAGCGAGCTGGGGGGCGGACCGAAACGTCGGAGGGCGGCGTCGCGTAGGGC
>JABDJU010000005.1 GCA_013003325.1 Acidimicrobiales bacterium | reverse complement strand
GTCGGGGTGACCCGCAGGAAAGTGCCACAGAAAACAGACCGCCGATGGGCCGGGCAACCGGTCACAGGCAAGGGTGAAACGGTGCGGTAAGAGCGCACCAGTGGCCGGGGTGACTCGGTCAGCTAGGTAAACCCCATGCGGAGCAAGATCAAACCGGGGAACGGGTTGTCCGCCTCCGGCCTCGGCCGGTACCCCAGGTAGATCGCAAAGATGGATGATCGCCCAACGACAGAATCCCGCTTATCGCCCCACTCGCACAAGCTACAAGCGTGCCGGACCCCGTGCCGGACCCACTGGAACTGTGGGTGGGGCACCGAAATTTCGGTGGAATGTGGTTCCGGGCCGGAATTTGCGGGGATGTGCAGCCTACCTACCGGTAGGTAGGTGATACCGTGCGAGCCAAATGTCGACTGCCTCCCCCGTCATCTCCGTTGCCTGCGGCAACCCTCGCCCGTTGTGGCGAGGGCGAATCCACACCTACGCGTTCCTGGCCGCTATCCCGACCGGACTCCTGTTGCTCCTGGCCACAAACACCGCCATCGAGCGGGTCGGCGCCGGGATCTACTGGATCTGCCTCACAGCCGTATTCGGCGTGTCGGCCGCCTATCACCGGCTGGCCATCACCGAGCGGGCCCAGCACATCATGCGCAAGGCAGATCACGCCACGGTGTTCTTGAAGATCGCCGGCACGTACACCCCAATATGCCTCATCGCACTTCCCCGTAACTGGGGAATCCCGATGCTGACCGTCGTGTGGTCGATCGCCGCCCTCGGGGTGCTGGTGAAAGTGCTGGCACCGTCGCGCTACCTCCGCTGGTCGCACCCGTTGTATTTGGCCATCGGCTGGGTGGCCATCATCGCCCTCCCGACGATGATCCGTCACCTCACCTCGCTCGAACTGGGTCTCATCGTCGCCGGCGGTGTGATCTACAGCGTCGGCGCCATTTTGTTCTGGCTGCGTCGACCCGACCCTGCCCCGTCGATCTTCGGCTACCACGAGATCTGGCACGTGATGACCGTCGTCGCGTCAGCATTTCACTTCGGGGCCATCATGCTGGTCACCACCGCCGCCGCCTGACATCTGCAAGACGGCTACTGGGGCATCGCCGACCGGGCGAGCCGACCCGACCGCACCAACAGATCACGGTTGTCGGGATTGTCGAGCTCGTAGCGGCGAAACGCCCATATCCCGACGACGATGGCTGCGATGTCGAGCAGCAGTCCGATCTCCACCGGACGGTTGAATGCTGCAGTCGCGTCATCGTTGAACTCGAAACCGAACGCCGGCCACCACAACAACTCCGATTCAACCCAGGTGAAGTCGAGCACTAAGTGCAACAGCAGGCCGATCGGGATGCCGAGCAGTCGACGCCGTAGGAGGCGGCGGTTTGCCGTGGCCAGCATCACAACGGCCAGCAGTCCCATCGCCACCACCATGGTGTGCAAGTAGCGGGGCCCGGCGAAGAAGGCCTCGATCAGGGGCAGGGCAGCACCGATGGCAACCACCCGGTAGTCGGCCATCGGGCTCTGGAAGATCTCGGCCACCAACACCGGCGCCAAGATCACGAACCAGAGGACCATCAGCGGACCAGGATTGCCCCGCACTGGTCGCAGTGCACGAGCGCCTCCGCGTCGAGCTTGCCGATCTGATCAACGGTCATTGCGCTCAGCGTCATATGGCACGCCTGGCATGTTCCGCCGACCAGGCGCGCTACCACGATCCCGGGCTGGCTGGCCCGAAGCCTGTCGTACGCATCGAGCAGTTCGGTGGGAACCGACACGACCACCGCGTCACGTTCGGATTGCACCTGAGCGGCCTCGGCGTCGAGTTCGGCGAATGACTCGGCGAGCTCGGCTTCGAAGTCGCTGATCTTCTGCTCGTCGGCGTCGATCTCCTGCTGGGCGCGGTCGAGCACGGCTTGAAGTTCCTCGACCTGTTCCATGATCTCGAGCTCGGCGTCCTCGAGCGACGCCTTTCGCTCGGCCAGGTTCTTCGACTCCTCCTGCATGGCCAGCAGGTCTTTGGTGGCGGTCACGGACCCGTCGTAGAGCTTTGCTTCGATGTCGGCGCGCTTGGCGTCGAGCATCGCCACCTCGTCGTCGAGCCGCTTCTGGTCTCGCTCCAGTCGGTGGCGCTCTTCGCGTTCGTCCTGCACTCCGGCACCAACCTCGGCGGCGTGAGCCCGGGTTTGGTCGATCTTCACCAGGAGCGGGTGGGTCGCTTTGGCATGGGCCAGCTGGGCGAGTCGGGTATCGAGTTCCTGGGTGCGAAGAAGCTGCTCGTACTGTTCAGCGGCCATGGCTCGGCTCGAGGTCTGGCGATGTCATGCCATGCGGTGGCGGTGTCATGTCACAGTGTCGCTCAGCCACCAGCACCGGCGCCACTGGAAGGCGGTCCCGACGACGTCACCGGCGGTCCCGACGGCACGGTGGTGCGAACCGCAGCGTTTGCGGGCTGGGTCGTGGGCACCGTGGTCGACGGTGCATTGGGATCGGTGGGCGGCGGGGGCGGAGGCACCGTGGTGGTCGTGGTGGTCGACTCGGTCGTGGTGGTGAGGGCCCGGAAGCAGTCGATCCTGCCGTCGCCGTCGGTGTCCACCCGTTCGGTGCCGTCGGGAGCCTCGCGGGGTGATCCTGAACAGAAGTCGATCTCACCCGCAACCTTCAACCGCTTGCCGCCCCCGAACGGTTCGGGATCGACGAAGGCCACCGGTTCGAGGTCGACGTGGTAGTCGCTGTTGAACTGCGAGAAGATGTGGGCCGGCACTTTGCCGCCGAACATGTTCCCCCAACCTCGGACGTTGCGCATCGGGATCTTCTCGTCAGGGTGCCCCATCCAGACCGCGGTGGTGATGTAGTCGGTGTAGCCGACGAACCAGGCGTCCTCGTGGTTCTGGGCCGTGCCGGTTTTGCCGGCGGCGGGATGGCCTCCGGAGACGCGCGCCTTGGTGCCGGTGCCCGATCGCACGTTCCCCTCGAGCGTTTCGGTGATCATCCTGGCGGTCTGTACCGACACCGCCCGCCGGCTGTCGGGCCGATTCTCGTAGATGACGTTGCCCTCGGCGTCCTCGATGTGGCTGATGTAGCTCGGCTCGTTGTAGATGCCGTCGTTGCCGAATGCCGCGTAGGCCGCAGCCATATCGAGCGCATACACCTCTTTGGATCCCAACGGCAGCGACAGCACTGCGTCGCTCGGATTGACGATCGTTTCGATACCGAGCTTGTTCGCCGTTTCGATCACGCGGTCGTTGGCCACCACCTGGCCGAGTCGGACAAACGCGCAGTTGTTCGAGGCCCGGGTCACCGCAGCAAGGCTCTGGAAGGCGTACGACTTGGTGCCGCCCTTCACCTTGTACGGGTCGGGGAACCCGCCTGGATTATCGAACTCGCAGGGGCTGTCGCCTCTGATCGTGTCTTTGGCCGTGTAGCCCGCTTCGAAGGCCGCAGCGAGCACGAACGTCTTCATCGACGACCCCGGTTGGCGGAGGCCCTGGGTCGCGATGTTGAACTGCTCGCGGGCGAATTCTGGACCGCCGACCATGGCGACCACGGCCGAGGTGTGGGTGTCGACGGCGGCCAGTGCGGAGGTGAAGCCGCGGGGGTCATCGGGAAGGATCTCGTCGCGGGCCTTCAGCGCCGCGGCCTGCGCGGCCGGATCGAGGAACAGGTGGATCTTCAGGCCGCCGTAATAGATGTTGTTGAAGCGGGTCTGTCGATCTTCGCCCAGGGGGATCTCGGGATCATCGAGCAGCGCCTCCAGGGCTTCCTGCACGTAGTAGTCGTTGGGCTTGATCGAACGGGGCACACGCCGCTCAGCCGGCAGCGGAGCCCGCTTGATCGATTCGGCCAGCTCCTCGTCCACCAGCTCTACGGCCAACAAACGATCGGCGACGACCGAGCGTCGATCGCGAGCTCGATCGGCATTCACGGTCGGGTCATAGGCCCCTGGGCGGCTGATGATGCCGGCCAACATGGCCCCCTCCTCCCAACCGAGATCCTCCACGTCCTTGCCGAAATACGTCTCGGCGGCCGCCTGCACTCCGTAGGCATTGGAGCCGAAGTACACGCTGTTCAGGTAGCGCTCCAGCAGTTCGTCCTTGGTGTATTCCTTCTCGAGCTGGCGAGCCAGGAAGGCCTCAGGGATCTTGCGCCCGAGATTCTGTTCGCTGGTGAGCAGGTTCATCTTCACCAATTGCTGGGTGATCGTCGAACCGCCACCCTCGATACTGCCCGAATTCACGTTGGCCAGGGCGGCGCGGAAGACCGCTCGATAGTTGACCCCGCTGTGCTGATAGAAATCGAAGTCTTCGATCGCGAGCACCGACATCACGACCTCTTGGGGGATGTCTTCCAGGTCGACTGTCTGGCGATTCTCATCGACCAGGAACGTGAGGAAGGAACCGTCGGCGGCGTACATCGACGACCGCTCGGTGAGTTCCTGCAGCTCGATATCGGCGGCCACGCTGCTGGTCGAGGTCGCGACCCGCGCCACCTGGGGCGCAATCGTGATGATCGTGGCGGTGAAGACCAGCGAGACTGCGACCAACACCAGTCCGAGCGAGCTGAGTCGCTTGATGACGCGCAGAATCGGCATAGCGCCCTTACGGTAGTCGGGCACCGATCCCTTTTCGGGTCACCGACGGCGCCGAATGCACCTTTGCTCAGGGCGGCGGCTCAGACCGCCGGAGCCATCGTCGGGACGGCAATTCGGGCCGGGTCGGCATCGGCCTCAGCGGTGATTATGCGTTGGGCATTCGCCGCTTTCAGCACTGCGATGGCGGGGGCGACCGTCCCCGGCGAAGACAGATCGGAAGATCCGATCACGGAGCCCGCAGGGCCGTCGGCGACCACGAGAGAGACCAGTACCTGGCCCACCGCAATCTGGTCGGCAAACCGCAGCCGCAACGGGGCGGTACTCGCCCCGATTGTGGCGGCGGCGGTGGCGGCAGCGACCGTTGCCGCCGCGCTCTGCACCGTCACAACGTCGTGATCACCGCTGTATCCAACCGTCGACCTGAAGCCGGCTTCGGCAGATTCGACCGACACAGCCACACACGCGTCTGGTATGTCCCCATCCGATTGGGGCAGCAGGCTGTAGAGGGCCGAACTGACGGCGGCGTGCAGTGGGCGGACTCGTTCCGGTTCGTGGTTCAGTACCACGCCGAGAACCACGGTGTCGGTGGAGTTCTCGACGGCGATCGCGTAGCTGTAGAGGAATCGTCCCGCGACCTCGTGGATGGAGCCGGCCGTTCCGGGCCTCTGACGACGAAGGGAACCGATGATGGGGAGAGCTCGGCTCCAGCGAAACTGAGATCGACCGCGTTCGGGAGCGTTGCTGGCGTCGGTCGAAACCACGGTGAGTCGCCCGTGGATGCCCTTGACACCGAGCACGAGCCGATCGGCCCCCAACGGCGTCAGCAGTGCCTGCTGAAGCACTGCGAGCACAACCCGTGCCGACGGGCCCCGCAGGCGACCCATCGGGGCCAGTAGGTCCGTCGTTTGTCCGGTGTGTACGCCATTGCCAACCATCACATCTCCCTCATCCTTCGCACGGCCGAGCGGCGTGGGCCACCGATCCGACCCCTGTGCCCCACGTCTCCACTGCGAGTTCGACGGTCCTGGCCAGTTCGTCGGCGGGGATCGCAACTGTCAACCCGGTCACGACGTCGACGCCGGCCAACATGCCCACCACATCTCCGTCGCGATTGAACACCGGGCCGCCGCTGAATCCCGGTCGAATGCCGCGCTCGATCAACATCACCCGCTCGCCCAGCACACCCCAATCCGTGGCGTTGCCGTATCCCTCCAGCGTCGCTTCGGCGACCTCGAGGGGACCGCCGCCGGGGAATCCGGCGAGGAAGATCCGCTCCCCCGCAGGCGGCGCAGTTCGGCTGAGATTCAGGTCCAGTGCAACAAGCGCGGACCCGTTGGCCACCGCGATGTCGATAGTGGTACTCGCTGCCACCACCGGCGACTCCACCGGCTGGCCCGGGCGATCCACTTTGAGCCGATCGTCGAACACGACAAGATGGCCGGACGTGAACAGCAGCCCGCCGACGACGAATCCGCTGCCTCGCACCGACCCAGGACAAGAGCGGGCGGCGACGCGAACGGTCGAAACCCGGGCCCGGGCGCCGAGATCGATTCTCTCCTGTTCGGAAAGCGGGTCCACCCGAGCCTGGGCCGTCCCGACCCCCGTTGCCAGCAACAGGGCAACGGCGGCGCCCACAACGCTCAGGATCGCCGCAACCCGCCAGCCGATTCCCCGCCACCGCGGGGACCGATTCCGATCCTGCGCCTGCACCAAACGGCTGTGGGATGAGGCTCCCACCGCAACCGTCGGGGGGCGCGTCGGAACGGCCCATGGCTTGTGGCTCGCATCGCTCACATGGCCGAGAGTGGCGAACTCCGCTGGTCCCCGCATGGGGAAAGGCACCCTGAACTACGACGCCAGTGGAGCTGTGCGGTGGTCAGATGAGTCATTTGACCCATCACGCGGCGCCCGAACTGTGCCGATTTTCAGATCATGCGCACGAACCATGTGAACCCCGCACTGGCGGGTCAGTTCCCGAGGCTTTCGGATCGATTCCGCGTCGAGGATCTCACGATGAGCTGGGTCGTGCCCAACAATCGAAAGCTGTTCGGCAAGAAGACAGCACACGTCGAGATGGCTGTCATCGACCTCAGCGTCGCAGGGGCACTCCTCGTCGGTCCGGAGATCGAATCTGTTCGTGCCGGCTCCCGCGTGCCGTTCATCCACGAGGGTGAACAAGGCCTGGCCGAGGTTCGGCATATCCGCCCGACCGACGACATCCCCGATGTGAAGTCCGGCGCCTACTACGGCATTGTGTTCGTGAACATCACCGACAAGCTCAAGGCGATCATCTTCCAACGGATGGCCGAACGACGGGGCCAGCGCGATCCGGAGCTCAACGAGCTCTGGAATCACGCCCGCTAGCCACAGAGGGAAGCAAGCCGGCCCTGGGGTGCCAGACTCGGGCCGCGCTCACGCGTAGGGTCGCAGTGTGCGAATCGGCCTGGATGTCACGCCGCTGTCGGTCCCATTGACCGGCATCGGTGTTTTCGCGTCTCAGCTCGCTCGAGCAGTACACGACGATCCCTCAGCCGTCCTCGTGCCGATCGCGCTAAGCGGCCGATCCAGGAACGTCATCGCCGACCGCTTGCCCGCCGGTGTGCGTCTCGGCCGGTCGTACCCGGCCGGTCTGTTGCACCGTTTGTGGAAGCGACTCGACCATCCGACCGCCGGCCAGCTGTTCGGCAAGACAGATCTCGTGCACGGCACCAACTTCTACGGCATCCCTCCCGGCAGAGGCACGGCCGAGCTGATTTCGATACACGACGCTGGGCCCTGGCAACGACCTGCCGACGTCGCCCCGGCGGTGCGTTTCTTCCCGGCATTGGCCGAGAGGGCCATCGAGCGCGGCGCCCATGTGCACGCGCTGTCCCGCGCCGCCGCCGACGAGCTCATCGATCTGCTCGGTCTCGAACCCGACCGGGTACATCCAATTCATCTCGGGTTCGATCCGCCGGTCGAGGACCCCGACAAGCCGCCCGAATTCGCCACGCTGGCCGGCACGCGATACGCCCTGGCGGTGGGAACCCTCGAACCACGAAAGCGATTTGCCGAGCTGATCGAATCGTTCGAGCCGCTGCTCGCCGACAATCCAGATCTTTCGCTGGTGATCGCCGGCGGCGGCCCGGAGGAAGCTCGATTGCGGGACGGGATCAACAGGACGGGATCCAAGGCTGATCGGGTCCACCTGGTCGGATATGTTCCGGCCGCGGCCAAGAGCTGGTTGCTCCGCAACGCCGCCGTGGTGGTTTCCAATGCCCGGACCGAAGGATTCGGCATGGTGCCCCTCGAAGCGATGTCGGTCGGCACTCCGGTTGTCTCCACCGATGGCGCGGTTCAGCGGGAAGTGTGTGGTGGGGCCGCCCTCTTCATCCCGGTGGACAACCCCGATGCCCTCCCCCAGGCGGTGAGCCTCGTATTGAACGACTCGGATCTGGCCGAGCGGCTGATCGACGAGGGACGAGCGCAGGCCGCCCGTTTCACATGGACCGAGTGCACGACGGCGCTGATCCGGTTGTACCGCAAGCTTTCTGGTGTGCCGTGAGACCCCAGCGCCGGTTCAGGTCGACTTCGACCTGCCCGCCTTCGCCTTCTTCTTGGTCGTCGACTTCGCAGGAGACTTCTTCGCCTTTGCCCCACCGCTCTTCTTGCGAGTCGAACCGGTCGCCTTTGACACCGCCCGGCGGGCGGCTTTTGCAGCCCGACGCTGGCGCGCCGAGATCGCTTCTTCGGTGATGAGCAACCGGGCCCGCTTCGATCTGCCCAGTCCGAAGGCAGCTTTCAGTTCGTCGAGCACCACCGTCACCGAGTCGGCCATTTCCCAGAGATCCGGAATCTGATCGCGGTCCGACACGAAGCCGAAGTCGAGCATGCCGTTGGTGGTGGTCACCGTGATGTTGAGCCCAACACCGTCGACGATCGCCGAGACCGGGTAGTTGCCCAGCACCTCGGCGCCGGCGAGGTACAGCGGTACCGGCGGCCCGGGAACATTGGAGATCACTACGTTGAAGGGGAGGGTCAGGCGGTCGGCCAGGTGGGTCGACGCGATCAGTCGGGACGCCAAGGCTGACACCGCCGGTGGAGCGATCTGGGAGATATCGGTGAGTATGTTGGCCGGCAGCGTTTCGTGGCTGGCCTTCGCATCGATCATGGCGTGATGGATCTGGTCGAGCCTGTCTTTCGGATCGTCCACAGTGGTAGCCAGATCAGCGATGGTGAACGAGACATGGTTGCCGATGGCGTGGGCCACTGAACTCGATCGAACCGAGAGCGGCACCATGGCGAGAAGATCGCGATCGGGCAGGGCATCGTGACGCTCGAGCCAGGTGCGCAGCACACCGGCACAGATGGCCAGGATCACATCGTTCACCGTGGTGCCGGCAGCGTTCTTCACCTCTTTGACGTCGTCGAGCCGGACCGACACATACGACCACCGACGGTGCGGTCCGATGTTGGCGTTGAACGGCGTCCTGGGCGCCGCTAGCTCGCGCAACGACTCGACCGTGCCCTTGCCGGGCTGGGAGTGCGTGACCGCCGGCCCGAGCACAGGCAACGCCTTGCCGACCGCCCAGGCGGTTCGGGCCAGACGGGTGGGGGACAGCAAGAAGGCTCGCAGGGCCCGTTTGGTGAGGTCCTCGGGGCTCACCGTTGGCTCCGGATGGAGGTACCGGATCGGTTCACGCACCTCGGTCTCGGGCGAAAGGTCGACCAGCTGGCCCAGGATTTCCTGCCCGGAGATGCCGTCGATCGCGGCGTGGTGGATCTTGGTGATCACACCGACCCGATCACCGTGCACTCCGTCGACCATGTAGCACTCCCACAAGGGCCGGGTCCGGTCGAGCGGACGAGCGTGAATCCGTCCGACAAGCTCGGCGAAATCGGAGCGACCACCTTCACCGGGAACCGCAACGTGGCGCAGGTGGTAGGCGAAGTCGACCTGATCTTGGGTGACCCAATAGGGGCGATCAAGCCCGAGGGGAACCTCTCGCAGGCGACGACGGAACGGAGGCAGGTGGCCGATCCGGGCGATCAGGTGCTTGCTGAACCGTTCAAAGGTGAACGGTTCAGGTGAGGTGGTGGGGTCAAGAATCAGCACGCCGGTCACGTGACCGACCGCATTTGTGCCTTCCTCGATCGTGAGGAAGCTGGTGTCAACGCCTGAGAGTTGCTCGATCATGTTGGGTTCTTCGGTGGTAGCTCAGGGGCGGTGCATCGTGCACGGCCCGCTTTCACTGTGGGCTAGGAGGCTTCGGCATGCAAGGTCGCGTGGTCGGTCCGGTCGGCGAGCATCCGGATGGCCGACACCATGTCGGCCCAGCGAGGCTCCGGCAGATCGTGCCCCATGTCGGGGAACATCAGCAGCTGAGCCCCGGGTATGGCCTTGGCCGTGGCGATGCCACCGGTCGGCAACACCAGGGTGTCCAGCAGGCCGTGAATGACCAGCGTCGGCACGTTCAGCTTCTTCAGGTCGGCGGTTCGGTCGGGACTGGCGCCGATGGCGGCGATCTGCCGAGCCGAGCCCTCCGGCCGCCAGCTGCGATCGGCCCGGGCCCGGCCTCGTTCAAGAGCGTCGTCGAAGTTGTAGTGGGGTCCAGCGAAGTGGCTGAGGAGGCGGGCACCTTCGTGAGGGGCGTCCTCGCGGTTCGGCTTGTGCGTGAGCATCTTGGGAACCAATTTGGCCGCGATCCGGCCGTTCCGGCGGTCGCCGGTGTTCGACATGATCGAGGTGAGAGTGCGCACTCGTTCGGGGTGCTCGATCGCCATCGTCTGGGCGATCATGCCTCCCATCGATACCCCGACCACATGAGCGGATTCGATTTCGAGGTGATCGAGCAAGGCGATCCCATCCCGGGCCATGTCGGACAGGGTGTAGTGAACGGGGATGCCGCGCTGCAGCGTGCCCTTCACGAATGTCTGGAACAGCGAGGGCGGCTCCCAATCGAACTCGGTGCTGAGTCCGGCATCGCGGTTGTCGAAGCGGATGACCCGGAACCCATTCTCGATGAACATTTCGACCAGGCCCTCAGGCCAGTCGATCAGCTGGGCCCCCCATCCCATCACCAGCAGCAACGGGTCGCCGGCCCCTTCATCGAGGAATTCGATGGTGATCTCGTTCACATCAGCAGATGGCATCTCATCACGCTACCGCCCCGCTGGAAAACGGTGCCGAAATGCGACACCGCAGGTAAGATCGACCACCTCAAGGGCCGTTAGCTCAGTTGGCTAGAGCGCTTCCTCGACACGGAAGAGGTCACAAGTTCAAGTCTTGTACGGCCCACGGCAACCCCCACCCTTCGGGTTGCATCGAGTTCCTCGCTTCGCTCAGAACTCCCCAACACACCACAAACCGGCAACCCTTCGGGTTGCATCGAGCGCAGAACGGGATTTGAACCCGTGAATCACGGCTTTGCAGGCCGCTCCCTTAGGCCGCTCGGGCATCTGCGCAGAGACCAGCCAGCTTAGCGACCCGCTCAGCCAACGGGGTTCGGTTTGGCGATGAACACCGGCGTGGTTCCCGTGAGGAGCGATCCGGTCTCCATGCGCACCGCGATGCGCGACGTGGTTGCTCGCACATAGAGCTCATCCCGTCGAGCAACCGCCACCAGGGAGCCATCGGGAGCGATGTCGCCGCGGCCGAGCCACAGGGGCTGTAGCTCAACGCTGTGCAATTCGACCCGACGGCCGGTTTCGATGTGCCGCACCTCGCTGTAGTCGAGTCGGATTTCTGAGCCTTCGGAACCGCCGACCCGATCGGTGAACTCGGTGGCGAGATACTCGCCGTCGGCCACCGCCGCCACCCGCATCGACTCTCGACGGAAGGTTGGCGTGAACCGACCGGTCACAGCGGTGAGATCGGTGGCGTCAAGCCAGAGGTTGGAGCATTCCAGCTCAGTACTACAGCGCTGAACGAGCACGGCCCCGGGCGCTTCGGTCATGACCGCGCCGTCGGCCACCCGAACGTAGTCTCCCGCCTCTTCCAGGCGATACACGCCGCCTGATGGAGGAGACACGAATCCCGGCGTGGTGCTCAGATCTGACAAGGCCCGGGCTTCTACCTCTGCGCGTCGCCCCTCGGCCCCGGTTCGCAGATTCACCTCCACGGCGCCCCCGGTGCTGCGCACCAGCCACACATGATCGGGGGTACTGCTCGTTGTGATCCATGACGGAAGGAAGGCGTACAGCTCGTCGTTGATAGGCCCGGGCACCTCGATGGGAGTCTCCCCAGCAAGCGACGCCGGATCGAGTGCGTAGACCCGTCCCTCGATGTCTTGCACTACGACACTCCCCCACGCCCGTCCGAGCAGCCGGGTCGGGATGTCGAGGTCGACCACCTCACCAGACGCCGGGTCGACCCTGATGAGGCCGTCCTGGTCTGTGGCGACCACGTACCAGCCCAGCGCTTCGTCGGCGTTGATCCGGTTGGGCACCCGCAGGCTGTCGTCGAGACCGGCTTCATCATCAGAGGGTGCTGAGTCGACGAGAGAAAGCCCGGCAGCCAGTCCGACACCTCCGAGGACGACAGCGAAGCCAACCACCCACCACCGCCGGATGCGCCGACCGGGTGCCGGGGCTCGATTCGTCGCCGGTGCGCCGATCAGCTCGGGATCCGACGTTGCTTCCCCCAGCGGCAGTCCACAGTTTGTGCAGTAGTTGCCGACGCCGGGGTCCTCGCCGCATCCCCTGCACCGTGTCATCACGACTCCGGCAGCGGAACGAACAGCGGCCGGGTGCCGGACCGCAAACCCTCGAGGTCGGCGGTGCTCGGGGTCCCGATGACGGTCGACTGCACCTGGAGCCAGCTGCCCGAAACGTGGGCGGTCACCAGGCCGTCTGGCGAGATCTCCAGGTCGCCGTTGAACATCGAATTCATCCGAGGCTCGCTGAGCCGAATCGTGTCGCCGGTCTGGACGTCGAAGACCGAACCAAAGTCGGCACCGACGAAACGTCCTCCGGCGAGCCGCCCACCGATGAACCAGACGTCGGCCGAATGGTCAGGAGCCACCAGGTCGTCGCGGGGCTCGAGCGTGAGGGCGTCGACCCACCGGCTCGCACACTCCAGCTCCGGGCCGCACGAGTTCACCAGTATTGCGCCATCGCTCTGGGCCAAGATTCTTCCGTCGAGTATCCGTGCGTATCGGGTGCTCGTCGGGTCGGGGTCGAGGCGATAGACCCCTCCGCTCAACGGAGTTCTGAAGTCGGGGGAGAACGACGGGAACGGGCCGGAATAGGAATCTGGAAGACGGATTTCACGACGCAGGCTCCCGCTGCGAAGGTCGAATTCGAGCGCGCTGTCGTATCGCTGGACCCAGAACACGTCGTCGCTGAGGCCCTCGGTGAGCCAGAACGGGCCACCGACCGCGATGTTTGCATCCTCCAGCGGTGCCGGCAGCTGAATCGGTGGCTCGGCGCTGAGGGTCGCATCGTCGGTGATGACTACACGACCCTGGGGGACCAGAACGATCCGATCACCCATCCGGCCCAGCGGGTATCCGTCGATCTCCAGGTTGGTCGAGACACCGGTGCGTGTGTCGATTCGATGCATGCCCCCTTGGGCGGCCACCACGATGTACCAGTGGCTGTCGCCGGCGATCCACGGGCCCTCGATTGGATCGGGCTCCTCGCCTTCGGGGTCAGCCTCCTCTGCGGTCTCGGCTTCGACCGCATCCTCTTCGGCGGCCGCACCCTCTTCGTCTCCGACCTCGTCGACGGCCAATTCGGGCACCGGTTCGGGCTCGGGGCTGCGGAACGCGGCATACATGCCCGCCCCGAGGAAAAACATCAGGGCCATGCCGAGGGCGACACTGCGCCGCCTCGATCCGGCCCTGACGCGATCGGTCGCCCGTGTCGCATCTGTCTTTTCGGCGCCGAGAAGGCTGGGTTCAGGCGCCTGGCCGGCCTCCCATTCCTTCAGCGGAAGTCCACAGTCGGCGCAGAAGTTGCCGGCTCCTTCGGCCTCACAGCCTCGGCATGCCGTCATGGGCCAAGCGTAGATGGGTATCGGATTCATCAACAGTCGTCGGTGCGATACTGGTCCGGTGATTCGCCGTCTGCTGCGTGCGTCGATCGCACTCGCGATGCTCTGCGCGGGCTGCGGTCAGTCCGACCCGGGCGAGATCGTGGTGCGGGTCGAGGGCTCGGTGTCGTCGTTGGTGACCACGACGCCCGAGGCAACGACCACGACGGTGGCCGGTGCACAGACAACTACATCGCTCCCCGGTGTCGACCCCGGCCCATGCCCCGAGCCGGGCGGCACCGTCATCGTCGCCTTGGTCGACGGAGTCGATGCGCCTGCTCCATGCCCGGTGAGCACCCAGGGAAGCGTTCGATTCTCCAATCTGACCGGGGAGACGGTCACGGTCGAATGGGCCGGGCGGAAAATCGAGATCGCCCCGCAGCGGTCAGCGGTTCCGCCCGAGAAGGTAGGCGAGGTGCTGAGCCCGGGCCTGCATGCGTTCGTCACCTCAATCGAACAAACCCCGACCATCAGGGTGGCAGCCCCCGAATCGGGTTTCGGCAGCGCCCGGGTCGGCCTCCGCAGCTTTGGAGGCATCCGCCCCGGGCAGCGGGTCACCGAGGTCGAATCGGCGATCGGCGCCTCGATCGTGATCGCCGAGCGGGGTGCGGAGTGCACGTT
>JABDJU010000369.1 GCA_013003325.1 Acidimicrobiales bacterium | reverse complement strand
GCCTTGCACAGTTCTGCCCGGGACGCGCTGAGCCTCGGCCGGTGGGCCCGGCTCCAAGCCGACGATGGACACATCACGCCGCGGCCGGTCCCAGCGGCATTCGCGACGCGTCTGGCCGCCGCCCTCGATCGATGAAGCTCGACGACACCGGGGGCAAGACCGTCGACCTATTGGGAGCCGGTATCGACAACACCGCACTGTTGCCCCATCTGACCGGTGCGTCGGCGATTCGGGTATGGGTCGACGACCCGCACTCCGTGCCGGCCGATGTGGCAGCGGTCTATTCGTCGGCCGGGGTTCCGATCGGTGCGGTGGCCGATTGGGAGTGCGGGCAGTTGGTGGTTCGATCGCCGGGGTTCCCCCGCTATCGCAGCGACATCGCAGCCGTGCTGGCCGAATGCCAGCCCGGATCGGTCACCACGGCGGTGAATCTCTGGCTCGAAACCTACGGCGATCGCTACCCCACGGTGATCGTGACCGGCACCAAGGGTAAGAGCACGGTGGCGAGAATGCTGGCGTCGGTGCTGCCCGGAAGCGAACTGGTGGGCAATATCGGTGAACCGATCTGGGATTTGGTTCCGCCGGAGGACCCGGTTCCGATCGTGGTCGAAGTCAGCAGCTATCAGGCGGTCGACATGACGTACCGGCCCACGCTCGGCATCCTCACCAGCTTGAGCGAGGACCATGTGAGCTGGCACGGATCGGTGGACCGCTACCACCGAGACAAGCTCAAACCGCTGCACGCCGCCGATCGGGTGCAGACCCAGCCGGCCCTACTCCCCCTGTTCGGCGGGCACTCCGATGCTCGAGCACCGGAGCCGGAGAACCGGGTCGTGGCCTCCGATGATCTACCGGGCCACATGGCGGCCAACGCAAGCCTGGCGGTCGCTGCCGCCCGCTGGCTGGCCGACGATCTCGGGGTCGCGGTCGTGCCCGATCCGGTGGCGACCATCCGTAACCTGCCGCCGCTGGTCGGCCGACTGCGCGAGATCCGGGTGGGCGATGAACACCGTTGGTTCGACGACTCGCTGGCCTCCAATCCGTCGGGGGCTGCGGCTGCGATAGCCGCCTTCGCGAGCGACCACCTGTGGCTGATCGTCGGCGGGATCGACCGGCATGTGTCGCCCCAACCGCTGCTCGACGCGCTGTTGGGTTGCGACCATCCTGTCTCGGTGGTGGCGGTGCCCAACAATGGCGGGGTGCTGATCGATCAGATGCAGGACGCCGGCGTGGTGATCGACCAGAGGGCGTCTGCTGCCAACGTGCAGCGCGCGGTGGCCGAGGTTCGCGCTCGGGCCCGGGGTCGCTCGACTGTGCTGTTCAGCCCTGCTGCGCCTACGCCGCCCCAGCACGGCAACTGGGCCGACCGATCAGCTGCGTTCGAGGCCGCCGTCGTCGAGCAGCTCCACGACCCACGCTGAGGCTGCCGCTCGAGCCTGTCGGCCGGTGCCGACGTCCATTGCAAAGACGCCGTGGATGGCCGGTAACAGGTGGTCGGCGACGACCGGCACTCCGGCCTCCTCCAGGGAAGATGCGAACCTCAATCCTTCTGCGGCGAGGGGATCGAACCCGCAGGTCAGCACATAGGCAGGCGGGGTCGAGGCCAGCTCAGCCTCGGTCAGGTTGGCCCGTCGATCGGCTCGATCCTCGGGGTCTGGGAGGTACTGATCCCAGAACCAGTGCAAGGCCGATTCGGTCAGTCCGTAGCCGCTGCCGGTCTCGCCGTACCCGTCGGCACTCGGCGGTTCGACGACCGGATAGATGAGCAATTGGCCGAGCAGAGCCCGGCCGGCGTCCCGTTCGGCAGTTGCGATCGCGGCGGCGAGGTTCCCGCCGGCACTGTCGCCGCCGACGATGATCCGATCCGGGTCGACGGCAAGGTCGGCAGCCGTTTCTCTCAGCCAGGCGAGGCTGGCGGCGCAGTCGTCGAAGGCAGCCGGGAAGGGGGCCTCCGGGGCGAGACGGTAATCGACGCTGATCACCGTGCAGCCGGTTTGGGCGCAGAGGGTTCGGGCTGGAAGCTCGGCGGTGTCGAGATTGCCCAATACCCAGCCGCCGCCGTGAAACCAGAGGATGGCGGGGGCGGGCCGGTCGAGCGCGGCCCGGTAGATCCGCACCGGAACCGGGCCCGACGGTCCGGCGAAGCTGGCATCGGTTACCTCGGCCACGTCGGGCACTTCGGTGGCGGTCCGCAGCTTGGCGAAATGCTCACGCACCTGCGGAGCGGTGGTGGCGGCAAAGTCGTCGAAGCTGGCAAGCGGGGATGCGAGGTACTCGGCGATGTCCGGCTCGACCTGATCGGCCCGGGGCACGGTCTCCATGTCCACAAATCTAGGTGGCCATGGAACAGCGAACCGGATCGTGCGGTTGTACCCCATCATGACCGACACCGAGCACGACCCCGGAAGCTACGACATCGAGTTCTTCTGGGATCCGGTGTGCCCCTTCGCCTGGGTCACGTCCCGCTGGATACGCAAGGTCCAGGATCAGCGCCACTATTCGGTCAACTGGCGGTTCATCTCCCTGCGGCTGCTGAACTCCCACATCGATTACGACGCCCATTTCCCGCCCGAGTACGAACAGGGCCATACCGCTGGCTTGCGAATGCTGCGGGTGGCGGCGGCGATTCGACGGGACCGCGGGGTCGACGCCATGGGTCCGCTGTACGACGCCTTCGGGTCATCGGTGTTCGACGTCGACCGCCGCCCTGACGGGGATCCTGGAGCCCAGCCCCGCTCGTGGCTCGGCACGATGGAGCACCTCCAGTCGGTCCTGGCCCCGCTCGGCCACGATCTTGGCTACGCCGCGGCGGCCGACGACGACTCCCTGACCTCGATGGTCCAGACCGATACCGACGATGCTCTCGAAAGGACCGGCCGTGACGTCGGCACGCCGATCATCGCCTTCCATCCCCCGGACGGGCCGGCGTTCTTTGGACCGGTGATCAGCCGGGTTCCCAACGACGAGGACTCGCTGATGTTGTGGGATTCGGTGATCACACTGGCCAGCTTCCCCGGTTTCGCCGAGATGAAGCGCAGCCTGCGGGAACAGCCTCAGCTTCGGGCGTTCGGTCTCGAACCGGGCGACGCCGGCATCCAGGAAGACTGGAAGGCGGGATCTCGCCGCTGGGACTAGATGCCTTTCCCGAAGCGGTGCAGCACCTTCAAGATGAGATTGGCGGGCATCCCGGCCATCACCAGCAGGGCGAGCGGCCAGCGGGGCTCCCGCCAGTTGAGCTTGACCACATCCCGGACCGAGCCGAGCGCCTTCTTGCGGTCGCCGATCTCGGCTTGAGCGATGGCCCGCTGGCCGACAATGCGGGCCTTGCCCTTTGGAGCGGTGTCGAACTCGGGGAACTTACCGAGCATGTACTCGAGCGCTTCGTCGATCAACTTCCACCGCTCGAAGAAGAACGATGATCCGTGCCAGTACACACGGCACAACGGGTCTTCTACCACTGAGAGGCTGGTCTTGTCCGCAGCTCGGAGCATGAGGTCGTAGTCCTCGCCGTAGCTCCCCGGCAACGCTTCGTCGATGCCGCCCAGCTCATCTCGCACAAGCTCGGTGTCGATCACGAACGAGGACGAGGGGATCTCGAAGATCCGGCTATGCAAAAGCCCGGTCTTGTTGACCTCGCTGGCGTCCGCCCGACGAACATGGTCTTCCCCGCGGTAGTTGACCAACGAGCCGGTCATCGAGAACTTGGAGCCGGTGCGCTCGAGGTCGTCCATCTGGGCCGTGAGCTTGCCAGGCAGCCATTCGTCGTCGTCGTCGCAGAAGGCCACCCATGGTTTGTCGACAAGAGCGATCCCGCTGTTGCGGGCGCCGGCCAGACCGGGGGTATTGACGTTGGTGGTGATCCGCACGCTCCGATCGGGGTCGGATCGGATCAGGCTCTCGTCGGGCTCGGAACGATCGAACACGATGATCATCTCGATCGGGCCGTCGTAGGCCTGGCTGAGGATCGACTCGATGGTGCGCCGCAACAGGACCGGCCGGTCACGGGTGGCGACCACCACGGCGACGCCGGCGCGGGTTGTGGGGCTGGGCTCGGTCATGCAGTGGCCTCCGTAGGGACTCCGAGCAGCGTATTCATGTGCTTGGTGAAGGCGATGATCCCGGGCGCCGAGGCGCCGGACGCGGTGTCGAGACGGCTGTTGGCGGGATCGGCCAGCCCTCGATCGATCAGCTCGTGCAACTCCGCTTCGGTAGAAGCCAGATCGGCGAGCCCGTGTTTGGCGAGATGCTCGGCAAAGCGAAGTTGGTGGGCATCGATGTGCTCGTTCCGTTCGGGGTCACGGCCGACAACGATGGGACGACGCCCGCAGGCTCGCACGTCCATCACCGTTGCTGGTCCGCCGTGGGAGATCACCACGTCGGCGGCGGCGATCATGTCAAGCAGATCGGCGTGCGGGATGAGGGCCGCAGCCTGGGCGATGCGAGGAGCGTCGGACGTGCCGTGCTGCACGAACACCGACACGTCGGGGTGGGCGGCGGCCCACCGATCGACCCACCCGACCAAGCGGTCGAAGGGATGCTTGTCGGTCCCCACCGACACAAGCACGGAGACCGAACCCTCGGCCATCAGTACAGGGGTCCGATCAGTTGAGAGCCCGGATAGAGCTCCTGTTGTTCGGGCCACTGAACCAGGAACGACGTGCACAGTGGCTTGACCAACCGGCCGGTGAGGGTCCGGCTGTCGATTCGGTCGTACACCTCGACGAACACCCGGGGTATGCCCCGCCGCTTGGCTTCGACGAAGAAGGGCACCGCCACGGCCGCACCGTTGGAAATTACCACGTCGGG
>JABDJU010000366.1 GCA_013003325.1 Acidimicrobiales bacterium | reverse complement strand
ACTCGGCCTCGAGGTCGAGGGCGCTCAGGAACTGGGCTCGCCACGGAATGGTGCCGAGGGCGGCGAGGTCGGTGGACAGCGATTCCAACGCATCGACATCGCCCTCGACGAAGGCGGCGCTGAACTCCTCCGCGACCTCGAGGTCGGACGGCGCGGAGCACGCCGCAAGTGCTGCTCCGATGAGCAGCAGGAGAAGGATCTGGAGGCGTCGGGCGCATGGCACGCTGCAACGCTACCGAAGCGTCCCACCGTCATGGGACATCGACTGCTGCCGGGCCCTCGGATCGGATCCCCCGCCGAAAGCCAAGCTCCGCCGAGACAGAACGGGCCGCAGTCATCATCCGCCATGAGGGCACCAAGCAGGACAGGGTTCCAGAAGTCCTGAACAAGGGTGATGGGGAGCGGGAATAGGACCTGTAGCCAGCACTACCGAGCGCCAACGAGAACGCGTGAGTGACTGGCCAAGCCGGTGCCGCTAACTCGGCTAGCGGCAGTCGGGGACGCCGGGGTTGGCGACGTGGATCCCGGCGACGGCGGCGTCGTCTGCGAAGCGGTTCTGTACGAGCGCGAGGGCGACCGGGTCGGTGGTCCGGGCTCTGAGCGACACGAGCATGTCTTGCACCGTCACGTCACCGGCGAACGATTCAAACCGCCGGGTGTATTCGGCGAGTGCCTCATCGCGGCCGACGGCGGTGATCTCCGACAGTCCGGTGAAGGACGCCAGCTCGTTTCGTAGCCGGGTGAGTTGCCGGTCGTCGGCAACGAAAACGACCACGTTCCAATCTGGGAAGGCATTGCATGTCGGGGTTACTGCGGTCACAACCTCGTCGATGTCGGACAGCGAGCGGAGCTGCCCGGTGACGTCGGCCAGATACATCGGGTGGCTCAACTCGATTCGCAGCGAGGTCGGCAGGTCTCCCACCGATAGTCCGGCGATGAGCGATGGCCGGTCGGCGAATAGCTCCTCTGCCTCGGCGAGGGCACCCTCGGGATCGACCAGCGTCACCGTCTCGATTCCCACCCAGGCCGAGATGGTCTCCTGGAGCGTGACCGCCGGTGCCTCGGGCGACAGCCAGGCAACGATGTCCGGTCCGGGGTCGATGAGGACCGTGGTCGATGTGGTGGTGGTTGGTGGCGGTGCCGGAAGAGTGATCGTCGTGGTGGTTTCCGGCGCGGCCGGGAGTGCCGCACCGTCGCTCTGAGCGGGCGTTGTGCAGGCGGCAAGAACGAGTGCCAGCGACGCGGCAACCCGGGTGGTGTTCATGCAGTCGATATCGGCGAATCCGCCTGATCCCTGAAACGGCCCGGCCCTATGATCCCGGGCCATGGAAGATTTCACGCTGAGCGAAGAACAGGTCATGCTGCGCGACGGGGCGCGACAGTTTCTCGAAGAGCAATGCTCGACCGATCGGGTGCGGGAGGTCATGGAGACCGATCGCGGGTACGACGAAGATCTCTGGAAGAAGCTCAGCGAGCAGGGGTGGCCGGCCATGCACATCCCTGAGGAGTTCGGGGGAGCAGGGTTCACGTTCGCCGAGACCGCCATCCTGCAGCAAGAAATGGGCCGGGTGCTGGCGCCCGTGCCCTACCTCTCGTCCGCCATCCTCGCCGCCGAAGCGGTGCTGGCGGCGGGCTCGGCGGAACAGAAGGGCGCCCGGCTCCCGGAGCTTGCGGCCGGGTCGAAGATCGCAACCGTCGCCATCGCCGAGCCCGGGTCCGGCTGGGATGAAGCGGGAGTCGCCGCGGTAGCCACCCCGTCGGGCGAAGGGTTCCACCTCTCAGGTACCAAGGCGTATGTCACTGCCGGCCATGTTGCCGATTGGCTGGTCGTGGCGGCCCGCCTCGATGGGGCTGTGCGACTGTTCCTCGTCGCCGGAGATGACATCGCGGCGTCGAAGGTGGTGACCCTCGACTCGACCCGGCCGGTCTCGACGGTCGATCTCGCCGGGGCACCCGGTGAGCTCCTCGAGGCGAGCAGCTGGCCGACGGTGGAGCGGATCTATCAGGTCGGCGCCGTCGCGCTGGCCGCCGAACAGGTCGGGGGCCTCGAGCGGGTCTTGGAGATGGCGGTCGAGTATGCCAAGGAGCGCAAGCAGTTCGGGCGGGCCATCGGGTCGTTTCAGGCCGTCAAGCACATGTGCGCCGACATGCTGGTAGCGCTCGAGTCGGCCCGGTCGGCCGCGGCCTATGCGGCGTTGGCGATCGCCACCGGCTCAGACGATGCTCGAACTGCGGCCGCGCTCGCCAAGTCGTTCTGCTCGGAGGCCTACTTCACGGCAGCCGGCGACAATATCCAGGTCCACGGCGGAATCGGGTTCACGTGGGAACACGATGCCCACCTGTACTTCAAGCGAGCGAAGAGCACCGAGCTGCTGTTCGGATCACCGGCGTTTCACCGGGAACGGCTTGCCGCCGAGGTCGGGCTCTAGACCGGTCTACTAGGCGGCGGCGAGGGCGTTGGTCCAGAAGTTGAGGTCAACCTGCCCGGCGCCGGTGATGCGGGTGACGAGATTGCCGTCTACGTCCACCATGGCCCACAACGGAAAGGCGCTCACGCCGTAGGCGACCCCGATGTCGGAGGCAACGGAGTCGAGGACGACCGGGACCGGCCAGTTCTCATCTTCGAGCCAGTCCGAGGGTGGGAAGTTGTCCCGGGCACTACTGATCGAGGTCGCCACCGACAGGATCTCCACGTTGTCAGGCACGGTGTTCTGCTCGAGCCACTCCGTGACCTCGGGAACCTCCTGCTGGCAGTTCGGGCACCAGTGGGCCAGGAAGACGATGATCTTGGCCTTGCCGTTGTCTGTGATGGAAACCGGCGTTCCGTCGAAGTCTGCCCCATTGACCTCGGGCACGGGCTCGCCGGCGGCCGGATCCACCTGAGCACCGCTCGGCAGCGCCGCCAGCGAGTCGCCCACGATTTGAGGGTCGCCCTGCAGGTCGGGATGGCCGCTGTTGTCGACGCTGCCGGCGCCGGCGACAACGATGGCCACCAGCCCGATCACGGCGACGGCTCCACCCAGCCAGATCAGCAGGGTCTTGGCGTTGGTGCTTTGGGTCTTGGAACGGGATGTCATATCAACCTTCGAGAGCTGCGAGGTTGTCGAAGAGCGCTTCGACCGATTCGAGGGGAAGGCTACCGGCACTTCTCGCTAATACGACGCCATCGGGGTCGAGCACCACCCAGAACGGGTAGGCGTTCAGCCCGAATGCCGCCGCCACGCTCGACTCGGCGGTGTCGACCAGGACCGGGGTCGGCCAGGCGTCTAGTGTCAGCCATTCCGACGGCGGGTAGTTGGGACGGTCGGGGTCCACCCCGGTCGAGACGGCCAGCACCTCGATGGACTCGACCGGGGGGTTGGCCACGAGGTAGGGGCCGATCTCCTTCACTTCGTCCTGGCAATGCGGGCACCAGTGAGCGAGGAACATGATGACTTTGTATGTGTCGGACGGGGCGATTTCCACCGGGCTGCCGGCGAAATCGGCACCGGCGACGGTGGGCGCCCGCATGCCCTGGGCGGGATCGGGCGCTTCACCGAATCGTGGCAACTCACCATTGACGTCGACCGTGGCCGCCGTCTCGATGAACGTCGGAAGTGTGGTGGTCGTCGTTGTCGTCGAACTCGTCGTTGTCGACGTCGTCGCCAGCGGTGTTCCCGCGTCGAAGCTGCTTCCACCTTCGCTCCCACACGCCGCTGCTACCAAGACCAGGGCAACCGCCAGTCGTCTCATTCGGGCCGTCCCGTAGCGAGGAGCAG
>JABDJU010000333.1 GCA_013003325.1 Acidimicrobiales bacterium | reverse complement strand
GGTGTCTACACCGCCGATCCGCGACAGGATGCCCACGCCACCCTGATCGAAGAGATCGCCGAGATCGATGCCGCCATCGAGGAGGTCGCCGGAGGCACCGGATCGCTGGTCGGTACCGGTGGAATGGCCTCCAAGATGGCCGCCGCAAAGATGGCCACCTGGAGTGGTGTCGAGACCCTGATCGCCGGGGCCCGGCGGGAGAACGTTCTCGCCGATGCGCTGGCCGGGACGCCCGGAATCGGCACCGTCTTTCCGGCTCGCAGCCAGCGTCTGTCGGCCCGCAAGGTGTGGATCGCGTTTGCGCTTCCGGCGCGAGGCGTAGTCGTCGTCGACGCTGGCGCCCGGGTGGCATTGGTCGAGCGGGGCCGGTCGCTGCTCGCAGCCGGGGTGGTTAGCGTCGAGGGTACGTTCGAACCCGACGACCCGGTCGACATCGTGGGTCCGTCTGGCGCAGTGTTCGCCAAGGGGCTTGCATCGTGGCCCTCCCAGGTGATCGCCGAGAACGCCGGTCGGCGAACCTCCGACACACCCGACGGCCTCGTCGACGCAGTGGTGCACCGCGACCGCATGGTGTTGCTGCCGGCGGTGAACTCTGACTAGCCGAGGACTCCGAGGTCGACAAGTCGATGCCCTGACCAGGGCGAAAGCGCGGAGGGGCAACTCGGCCATCGTCCCACTACGATCAGATCCATGATCAAGCTCTTTAAGCGCATGTGGCGGTATCTCACCGCTCGAGGCAACGCGGCATTCAACGAGGCAGCCGATCCGAAGATCCAGCTCGAACAGGCAATTCAGGAGGCGCAGGAGCAGCACCGTCGCCTGAAGGAGCAGGCCGCCAACGTCATCGCCAATCAGAAGCAGACCGAGATACGTCTGAACCGCACGATGGAGGAATACGAAAAGGTCTCCAAGAACGCACGGCAGGCGGTATTGATGGCCGATGACGCCTCCAAACGGGGCGATGAAGACAAGATGGCCGAGTACACCAGCGCCGCCGAGGCGTTCGCCAACCGGATGATCGCCCTCGAGAACGAAGTGGAGGATCTGAAAGCTCTCCATCTTCAAGCGTCGCAGGCCGCCGATCAGGCCAAGTCGGCTGTCAACCAGAACAGCGCGCTCTACAGAAGAAGCTCAGCGAACGCCAGAAGCTGATGAGCCAGCTGGACCAGGCAAAGATGCAGGAACAGCTCAACAAGGCGATGTCGTCGCTGTCGGAGACGGTCGGCGACGAAGTGCCCAGCTTCGACGAGGTCCGCGAAAAGGTGGAGGCCCGCTACGCCAAAGCCAAGGGGGCGTCGGAGCTGAGCGCCGCCTCGATCGAAGGTCGCATGGTCGAGGTCGAGCAGGCCGCCCTCAACGTCGAAGCCCAGAGCCGTCTCAACGAACTCCGGGCCCAGCTCGGGATCGAGACCGGCGGCGCCGAAGCGGTCACCGAAACCGCTACCGCCACCGCCGAGCCCGAAGGCCAGGTCGCCGAGGGGTAGCCCCTCTTCGTTCGCCGGTTCGGGGTCAGGCCACCGGCCTGGCCCCGTCGCCGTTTTGAGCCCCGGACGGTGCGAACGGGCCGAGTCCCAACGCAGTCAGTGTGGCGACGTAGCCCACCAGGGCGGCCGGCCCGAGGAGCAGCATCGGGACCGGTGACGGAAGATCGCTTACGAACAGCCGGAACGCCAAAGCGATCACTGCGACGACCGATGCGCCGGCTGCGACGCTGACCACGATCCCGCTGGCCACGGGGTTGGCCACGCTTCGTCTCAGCCTACGGCGCAGCAGAAAGAACTCGGTCCACGACGCCACCGCCGACGCAAGCCCGAGCCCAACCGGACCGAGCGGGGCGATGCCGGAATCCCCCAAGTTCTCCCGGGCGGCGCTGGGAAGAGGTTCCCACACCGGCCAATGGGGGAACTCGTTCAACTCGACCGCTTCATCGTGGAGTCCGGAGGCTTCGACACTCACCCCGAGGGGGGTGAGCCGGGTGTCCAGCTGATCGACCCGATCCTCCGACGGCCCGATTGCGTCTGTCGTTTGATCGACAGCGAGATGGTCGAGCTGCATCATCAGGAGGAAGCCGACCACAGCAACAACGGCCAGGCGCACCAACGAGATCTTGGCCGGACCCTTCACGTCCCCGAGGGCGAAGAGAGCGTTCTGCGTAACCCGGGCCTGCATGGCCGCCGGCAACCCCAGCGCGAAGGCGCTCAGCGTCAGGGCGGTGACGGTGAGGCCCGACTCGTTGAGCGTGGAGAAATCCACCAACCGGTTGAGCCATCCGTACAAGCCATCGATCACGACTGGCGCTGCGACGATCAGGATCGGTGTGACCAACCCGGTCGGGAGGAGCACCCGGCGCACGCCGATGCGAACCCGGCGGGCTACCGCCGAATCGAGCAAGCCGCTGCGGGAAATCTCGGTCAGTTCCGACGTCGCCACACTGAAGCCAAAAACCCCGATGCTGATGAGATACAGCGGTGTGACCATTCCCAGCGTGGCAACGGCGCCGGCTGCGAGGAACGAGGCGAGGGCCAGATCCAGGAAGCTCGACAGTTGAACCACGCCGCGGGCGGTGAGCGCCGGTACGAACCGTCGGAACACCTCTCGCACGTTGTCGTCACGATCCAGGCGGGGCCGAAACCCGGAGACCAGGCGGCGCACGGCGGGCAGCTGCACTCCGAGCTGGAGGGAGGCGCCGACGACGGTGGCAGCAGCCAGCGAGTTGCGGGCTGAGCTGCTCAACTCGGTACCGCCGTCGGCCCACACGAGAATGCCGAGGAGTACGACGATCTGTGCGCCGCTCCACAGCATCGGAGCGGCGTAGGGCAGGAAGTACTGACGATGGCTGTTCAAGATGCCGAGGCACAGCGAGGCCAGAACCAGCAGACCGGCGCCGGCGGCGGTGATCCGGGTGAGCTCGATGGCCCACTCGTATCGATCACCCGACCAGTTCCCGAGCGTGACCAACCAAACCAGCGGGCGGGCCAGCACGATCGTGACAACGACCAGCAGCGACACCAGAGCGGCCAGATGCCCGAGCACGCTGGCGGCGAGCCGACTGCGGCCGGTCTCGTCGCCCTCCTCGACGAGGCCAGCAAACACCGGCACGAAGGAGGCCGATATCGCCCCCTCGCCCAGCAGGTTCTGGATGATGTTGGGCACCCGCATCGCGACGCGGAACGCCTCTGCGCTGTTGGATCGACCGAGAATGCCGCCGATCAGGATTTCACGAATCAGCCCGACGGCGCGGCTGGAGAAGATCCCAGCTGCGACGCGGCTACTACCCGACACCGATCACGAGACCAACGAGTCGTGCCCGGCCTCGGGGGGCGGCGGCAGGTCGGCTGGGGTCAACAGCATGAGCTCGTCGTCGGTGGGGGAGTCGACCTCAACCAGCCGGGTGGCGTGGCGCGCCACCATCGCTTCGAACAGGTTGCGGGCCAGCCTGCCGTTCCCGAACCCCTGTCCTCGTTGGTGCTTGCCGAACCAGTCGAGGCATGCTTGGCGGGCGTCGTCGGAAAGGTTGTATTTGCCTTTGCCGCAGATCAACTCGAGGATCGCTACGAGTTCCTCGTCGCTGTAGTCGGGGAAGAGGATGGTTTTCGGGAAGCGGCTGGAGAAGCCGGGGTTGGCGGCGACCAGGTCCGCCATTTCCTTGGGGTAGCCGGCAAGGATCACGACCATCGTGTCCCGGCGGTCTTCGACGTTCTTGACGATGGCGTCGATCGCCTCTCGGCCGAAGTCCTTCTCACCGCCTCGGATCAAGCTGTACGCCTCATCGACCAGCAGAACGCCGCCGTCGGCTTTTTCGAACACATCGGCCACCTTGTTGGCGGTCTGGCCGACGTATCCGGCCACCAGTCCGCTCCGGTCGACCTCGGTGAGGTGACCCCGCTCCACCACATCCAGGCTGCGATAGATCCGGGCCAGGAGGCGGGCGACGGTGGTCTTACCTGTGCCCGGGTTGCCGCTGAACACCAGATGCTTGGTGCTGTCGATCACCGGGAGTTCACGATCGGCCCGCATCTTCTGAACCCGCAGCAGCGCCGAGAGGAGGCGAACCTCCTCTTTGACCGCGTCCAGGCCGATGAGTTGGTCGAGTTCGGCGAGAACGTCGTCCAAAGGCTCCTTGGGTTCTGGCTCGGCGGGTTCCTCGCCGGCAGCTTTGGCCTCGGCCGATGCCGCCGGACCGCCGGTGGCGGCAGCGGTGGCTCCAGCCGAGGGCATGTTGTCGCGCAACAGCTTCTGGAATCCGACGATCGCTTTCAACTCGAGGTCGGAGGGGAACCGATCGAGCGACCCGACCATATGGGCAAGCTTCATCGCCTCGTCGTAGTAGGTCTGGGCCAGCTGGGTTCCCCGCATGCGATCGACTCCGGCGAGCAGTTCGAACATCTCAGAGGGGCGCTGGAGCCACTGCTTGCGCCCCTTCAGGGCGGCTTCGCGGCGCATCTCCGCCGGGGTTGTCGTGGCCGGCACCATGTCGTACGCGCTGAACGTTGCGATCAACGGCCAGAGTTCGTCGTCGCTGAGGCGGCTGTCGGAGTCCATGACCGCGGTCGCCAGGTTGTAGGCCTCGATCGGAACGTTTCGCTTCAGGACCACGAGGTCCATCTGAGTGCCGGATGCCGCCATCTGCATCGCCCCGCCGACCCGCTCGACGAACTGGTCAACCGCGTTGGTGAGGCCCTTGTCCACCTTTGGAGACTACTTCAGGCCACACCAGCAAAAACGCAGGGACATCACATCGGTCAAGCCAATTGACCCTTCGGTCAAGAACGGTTGGAGCCGGTATCGTCAGTCTCATATGAGCGAGCGATTCGAGTCCGTTGCGGCGGTCCGTGAGGACCTGAAGAGGGTCGACTATCTGGCCGACGACGCGATCGCCGGGGTCGCATTCCTCGCCGACCGTCTCGACAAGCCGGTGTTGGTTGAAGGGCCGGCCGGGACGGGCAAGACCCAGCTCGCCAAGTCGGTGGCCGAGATGTTGGGAGCCCGTCTGATCCGACTCCAGTGCTACGAGGGGATCGACGAGTCCAAGGCGCTGTACGAGTGGAACTACAAGAAGCAGCTGCTCCGTATCCAGACCGAAGACGAGGGTTCTGATTGGGACGATGTCCAAGGCGACATCTTCTCCGATGAGTTTCTGCTCACCCGCCCACTGCTCGAGGCGATCCGGGCCGACGAGCCGGTCGTTCTGCTGATCGATGAGGTCGACCGGGTGGAGGTCGAGACCGAAGCGCTGCTGCTCGAGGTGCTCAGCGACTATCAGGTTTCGATTCCTGAGCTGGGCACCATCGCGGCCAAGCAGATCCCACTGGTCTTTCTCACGTCGAACAACACCCGCGAGCTGTCCGAGGCGCTGAAGCGGCGCTGCCTCTTCCTCCACCTCGACTACCCGTCGATCGAGCGTGAGAAAAAGATCGTGCTCACCAAGGTTCCCGACATCACCGACAACCTGGCCGATCAGATCGCCCGGATCGTGCGCAGCATCCGCACCATGGAGCTGAAGAAGCATCCGAGCGTCTCCGAAACCCTCGACTGGGCCCGAACCCTGATCCTGCTCGGCAAGGAAACGATCACCGAAGACGACGCCAAAGCCACCGTCAACATTCTGCTGAAGTACCAGAGCGACATCGACAAGGTGATCAAAGACTTCAGCAGCAACGCTGCGGTTCACTTCGGCTAGGTCGGCGCGATGACCACCCCAACTCCGGTCGAGCCCGAGTTCTCACCGTTGTTCGAGCTGCTCGAGGGGTTCGTCGTCGAGCTTCGCTCGGCGGGCCTTCCGGTGTCCCTGGTGGAGAACATCGACGCGGTCGAAGCGGTCAAGGAGATACCTCTCGGTGACCGGGAGGCGTTCAAGTACGCCCTGGCCGCGACGCTGGTGAAGAACCAGGCCCACTGGAAAACCTTCGAAACCCTGTTCGAGGTCTATTTCTCGATCCGGGGCGCGGAGTACGTGCTCGATCCCGACGCCGACAGCCCCTTCGGCGAGCTCGATCTCGACGAACTGATGGAGGGCCAGGGCGAGCAGCCGCCGGGCCAGGGCGGTCAGGGCGGCTCGGGTATGACCCCCGAAGAGATGGCTGAAATGCTGTTTCAGGCGATGCTCAACAGCGATCAGGCGTTGATGAAAGCCATCGCCAAGCAGGCGGTCAAACGGTTCGCCGGCATGGAACCGGGCCGGCCCGTCGGGGGCACCTACTACCTGTATCGAACCCTGCGGAACCTCGACCTCGACGGCGTGATGGACCGACTGATGGAAGCTGCCGCCCAACAGCGAGGCCAACAGCAGCTCGAAGGCTTGGCCGAGCGTTTGGCCAAGGACGAGTACGAAGACCGGATCGAGAAGCTCAAGGGAGAGATCGAGGCCGAGATCCGACGCCGGCTGGTCGCCGATCGTGGCGCCGAGGCGATGGCCAAGACCCTGCGCAAGCCGCTGCCCGAAGATGTCGACTTCATGCATGCCAGCAGGGAGGAGATGGCCAAGATCCGCCAAGCCATCTATCCGCTCACCCGCAAGCTGGCGGTGCGGCTGGCTCGCAAACGCCGCAACAAGCGCAAAGGTCACCTCGACTTCCGTTCGACGGTTCGGCATTCGCTGAGCTACGGGGGAGTGCCGGCCGAGCCCAAGTTCAAACACCCCAATCCGAGCAAACCCGAGATCATGGTGATCGCCGACATCAGTGGGTCGGTCGCAGCCTTCGCACGATTCACGCTACATCTCGTGTATGCGATATCGAACCAGTTCTCGAAGGTGCGGAGCTTCGTGTTCATCGACGGGATCGACGAAGTCACTCACTTCTTCGACAAGACCGACGACATCAACGAGGCCGTACACCGGGTCAACACCGAGGCCGATGTCGTGTGGGTTGATGGCCATAGCGACTACGGGCACGCCTTCGAGGTGTTCTGGGACAAGTACGGCAAGGAGATCACGCCCAAGACGACCGTGCTCATCTTGGGCGATGCCCGAAACAACTATCACGCCTCTCAGAGCTGGGTGGTGAAGGAAGTCGAGAAGAAGGCACGCAAGGTGTTCTGGCTCAATCCCGAACCGAAGGCGTACTGGAACACTGGCGACAGCATCGTGAGCGAATACGGCGAATTCACCAACGGTCTGTTTGAGGTGCGCACGCTTCGCCAACTCGAGAAGTTCGTCGACAACCTCGCTTGACTCCGCTCGCCTCCGACCGAACGCGCTCGACGCGCTCGATGCGTCAGGGCTCGATTGACAACGATTGGGTCGGGTCGCTTCGTCCACGTT
>JABDJU010000319.1 GCA_013003325.1 Acidimicrobiales bacterium | reverse complement strand
GCCCAGCGGAGGGCTGAGTGGCTCACCCATTCCAAATGTGAGCGTCGTGAACAAAAAGATGATTCGGCCCACGATCCGTTTCTTGAGTCGTCGTACACTGCTGCCATGTCGTTGTTCGATCGCGTCGCAACCGCACCTATCTCGTGGGGTGTGTGCGAGGTGCCGGGTTGGGGCCATCAGCTCAGCGTCGACCGGGTCCTCGGTGAAATGGCCGAGCTGGGCTTCAACCAGACCGAGCTGGGATCGCTGGGTTGGCTTCCGACCGAGCCATCTGAACTCAACCGGGTTCTGTCCACCCACGAGCTCGGTCTGCTCGCCGGGTTCGTCCCGCTGGTACTCCACGACGGCGCAGAGGCTGAAGCCACAGAGAAGGCGGCCCTGGAGGCTGCCGAGCTGTTGCGGGCCGGAGGTGCGATCTACTTCAACACCGCTCCGGTGATGTCGTGGGACTGGGCACCCCGCCGCGATCTCACCGATGCCGAGTGGTCGAGGCTCATCGGCGGGCTGGCGATGGTCCAAGAGATCTGTGCCGACACCGGCCTGACCCAGGTGATTCACGAACACGTGGGGATTGCGATCGAGACCGTCGATGACGTGAACCGACTGCTCGAATCGAGCCCGGTGAAATTCGTGCTCGACACCGCCCACCTTGCGCTGGGCGGCGCCGATCCGCTCGAGTTCGCCCAGCGACATCCGGAGCGGGTCGGTCTGGTGCACCTCAAGGACATGGACTCCCAACTGGCTCGGACCTTCACCTCCTCACAGCGTGGCGACTCGCCCCAGTCGCTCATGGCGGCGGTTCAGGCCGGCCTCTTCCCGGCCCTGGGCGACGGCGATCTGCCGATCGGCGCGATCGTGACAACGCTGGAAGAATCAGGCTTCAACGGCTGGTATGTGGTCGAGCAAGACTGTGCCATCACCGGCGATGCGCCGGGCGCCGGCGAGGGCCCGATCAACGATGTTCGGGTCAGCGTCGAGTACCTCGCATCGCTCGACTTGTTCAACGCGGCGGGCTAACCAATTCAGTCTTTGTTACGGACCTGAGACAAACAAATATGTCAGAGGTTTGGACTTTTGCGCGGGCGGAAAATCTTCGGCTAGTGTCCTTGGTCACACGGGTTGGCGGGAGAGCCGGCCCACAACTGGGGAGTTCCCGAATGACCACACTTTTGAAGCGCCTCTTGGCGTTGCTCTTTGCATTTTCGCTCATTGCCGCCGCCTGCGGCAGCAATGAACCCGAGGCCTCCGACGACGGAGCCAGCGACGACAGCGCATCGTCCGATGACGGTTCATCCGACGACGGCTCTTCCGGCGACGACGATGGATCCTCCGATGACAGCGGCGACGACGACGTAGACCTCGTGCAGGGCACCGACCTGACCTTCTACATGATCACCCACTCCGACGACGGACCGTTCTGGTCGGTTCTCAAACGTGGTGCTGAGCAGGCCGCCACCGACCTCGGTGTCGAGCTGGTGTGGCAAGGCTCCAACAACGATCCGGCAGTCCAGGCCGCCGACATCGACGCCGCAGTCGCCTCAGGCGCCGATGGCATCGCTGCATCGCTGCCCTCTCCGGATCAGCTGATCCCAGGCCTCAAGGCTGCGGTCGACGCCGGCATCCCGGTCTACACCCTGAACTCCGGTGTGAACGACTACGAAGAGATCGGGGCCACCACCCACGTTGGCCAGACCGAGGTCATCGCCGGTAACGGCGCCGGTCAGCGATTCAACGCCGACGGTCGTGCCACCAAGATCCTTTGCGGACGCCAAGAGCAGGACAACGTTGCTCTGAACGAGCGCTGCGACGGGCTGGCCGAGACCTTCGACGGTGAGGTCATCTCCGAATTCATGGATCTCGACGCCGACACGATCGCCCAGCAGGCCGCTATCCGTGCTGCGATGGAAGCCGATCCCGACATCGATGGCTTCATGGGCGTCGGTCCGGTCATCGCCATGTCCGGTCTGCGTGCAGCACAGGACCTCGGCCGCGACGTGGTCGTCGGCGGCTTCGACATCACTTCCGAGTTGATCGACTCCATCGAAGACGGCGACGTCCTCTTCACCGTCGACCAGCAGCAGTATCTCCAGGGCTACATCCCCGTGCTGCTCATGTTCCTCGAGGTGACCAACAAGAACACCCTCGGTGGCGGTCTGCCGATCCTCACCGGTCCCGGGTTCGTGACGCAGGACAATGCTGCGGATGTGAAAGCGCTCGTCGCGGCCGGCACCCGCTAATCCAACTTCACCTGCGCGGTGAATTCAGCTACAAACAACTAGAGCGTTTCTGAACGGGAGGCCGGACCGAACTCGGTCTGGCCTCCCGCTCTGCTTCAGTCGATCAAAAGGGGAAACAGAATGACCGAGTCCGTCGCCGCCGAGCACGACATCGACGTCACGATCGATGCCGAGGAAGCCGCTGCGATCGCGGCCGAGACAGAGGCCACCGCAGTTGCGGGAGCCGACGAACGGCTGGCCTACCGAGGGGTTTTCCAGCGGCTGCTCATACGACCTGAGGTCGGGGCGATCATCGGCGCCGCCGCCATCTGGGCGTTCTTCTGGGCCGTCGCCAGCGAGTTCGGCAAAGCGACGGGTTTCGCCAGCATCATGGACGTCTCGGCGACGTTGGGCATTATGGCGGTGGCTGTCTCGTTGCTGATGATCGGGGGCGAATTCGACCTGTCGTCTGGTGCAGCTACCGGCGCCCTCGGCATCGTCACGATCTTGCTTGTAAAGGACATCGGCGAACTCGGCGGCGCCGGCCTGAGCCTCCACATCGCGATTCCCTTGTCGTTGATCGTTGCGCTCGGTCTGGGCTTCTTCAACGGCACGATGGTCGAGCGGACCGGTCTACCCAGCTTCATTGTCACCCTCGCCACCTTCTTCATACTCAGAGGCTTCAAGCTGGGCTTTTCGAAGCTCATCATCGACAACATCTCGGTGGGCCGGATCGACGAGGCTCAAGGACGTGGCTATGAGTTCTGGCGGCCCATATTCGATGGCGTCTGGGCCCGGAACGACCACGAACTCGGCATCCGCGATGCGCTCTGGTTGCTGGGCTTCACCGTCGGCGGCGCGCTGATCGGAATCGCAATCTACGAGATGAACCACAAGCGACGTGAACACCTGAACCCCATCGGTCTCGCCGTCATGGCCGTCGGGATTGTGGGCGGCGCCGCAACGATCGCCTACATGCACAATTCCGATGGCCGCAGCGCCAACACCTTGGCGGTCGTGCTGTTGGCGGCCTCGGTACTCGCTGGATTCGTCGGGTTGTGCCTCTGGCGTTATGAGCCCCAACGCGTTGGCATCACGTACTACTCGAGGGAAACCCTGATCCTGACCGTCGCCGGCGTCGGATGCGTCGCGGCCGGCATTCTCGTCACCGGTGCTCTCGAGGTGGAATCGCAACAGAGCGTGCTCGACCTGGTCGGAGGTTTGCAGTGGCCGCTCATGATCGCCGGCGGGCTCGTCGGCGCCTATCGGGTGTGGGATCGGCGAGATCGTGGACAGAACCAGAAGCAGATGATCCGCTCGGCACTCACCGCCGGCGCCATCGGCGCGTCGGTTGCATTCGGCATCTACAGCTTCATGTTCATGACCACCGAGCAGGGACTGCGAGCCATCCTCCTCGGGGTCCTGGTTCTGGCCGGCTTCCTCTCGCTCGCGATCGCCGCCTACCGCGCCGGGGCCGTCGCACCGATCGCCCGGGGACTCGTATTGCTGGTCACCGCCTTGATGGGACTGTGGCTAGCGTGGTTCATCCAGGGGTCGTCGAGCTCACCCAAGTTCCGTACCGAGGCCTTCAGCGTGATACTCCTGGTGTCGCTGCTGATCGCCGTGTGGGGCGTCACGTCCACACTGTTCACCACCCGTCGTCACGACGACCACCACGCCGAACGGCTGGCGGGGACCATCGCCAAAATCGGTGTCGCCGTCCTGGGTGTCGGAATCGTGGCCCGCCTGCTCTTCACCACCGCCGAAGAGCAGGCTGCCGGAGAAACCAACCCGGCCAACTACCGGATGAGCGTCCTGTGGTTCATCGGCATCACAATCTTGGCCACGTGGATGCTGGGAAGCACCAAGTTCGGCAGCTGGATCTTTGCCGTCGGCGGCAACAAGCAAGCGGCCCGCCAGATCGGTGTGCCGGCGGCCCGGACCAAGACCCAGCTGTTCATGCTGGTGTCGGTCGCGGCGTGGCTGGTCGGACTCCTGCTTGCGTTCCGGCTGAACACCCTGCAGTCGGGCACCGGCAACGGACTCGAGTTCGAGTACATCATCGCCGCGGTGGTCGGAGGAACGTTGTTGACCGGCGGCTACGGATCGGCGTTCGGTGCGGCCATCGGCGCCATCATCATGGCGATGTCGAAACAGGGCATTCCAGCCGCTCGGTGGAATTCCGACTGGCGGTTCGCCTTCCTCGGAATCATCCTGCTCTCGGCCGTGATCGCCAACAATTTCATCAAGAACAAGGCTGAATCTGCGGGGAGATAGGGCGGACCAATGAGGAACGAAGGGAAACGACCAGAATCATGACCGATTCACTAATTGAGCTCGAAGATATCGGGAAGTTCTACGGCAACATCATCGCCCTTCAGGGGGTGACCACCAGCGTGCGGGCCGGCGAGGTGACGTGCGTGCTGGGCGACAACGGTGCCGGCAAGTCGACCTTCATCAAGATCCTTTCCGGCGTGCACCAGCACGACGCCGGCGAGTTCCGCTTTGAAGGTACACCGGTGCGCTTCAACAGCCCGCGCGAGGCGCTCGACCGCGGCATCGCCGCGGTGTACCAGGACCTCGCCATGGTGCCGCTGATGTCGGTGTGGCGGAACTTCTTCCTCGGAGCTGAGCCCAGCAAGGGTGTCTGGCCGATCCGATGGGTCGACAAGAAGAAGGCCAGCGAGACCGCGAAGGCTGAGATGGCCAAGATGGGCATCGACATCCGCGACACCGAGCAACCGGTTGGCACCCTCTCCGGTGGTGAGCGCCAGTCGGTGGCGATCGCCCGGGCGGTCCACTTCGGTGCCAAGGTGCTGATCCTCGACGAGCCCACGTCGGCATTGGGTGTGCGCCAATCCGGCGTGGTTCTGAAATACATCCTCGCCGCCGCCGAGCGGGGCCTCGGAGTGATCTTCATCACCCACAACCCGGCCCACGCCTATCCGGTCGGTGACCGCTTCCTGATCCTCAATCGAGGCAAGTCGATGGGCAACTTCGCCAAGGAGGAGATCAGCCAGGCCGAACTCACCCAGAAGATGGCGGGCGGTGCCGAGCTCGAACAGTTGCAGCACGAGCTGGCGCAGGTGACGGGTGGCTGAGGCCGTCGTCGATCCGATCCCCGAACTCATCACGGTCGGACGCATCAGCGTCGACCTCTATCCGACCACCGAGGGTCCGATGCGAGATGTGCGGACGCTCGAAAAGAGCGTCGGCGGTACCGCCACCAACGTCGCCGTGGCAGCCGCCCGCTTGGGCAGAAGGGCGGCGCTGGTCACCAAAGTCGGAGACGATGCCTTCGGCGACGATGTCACTCACGCCCTGAGCACACGGTTCAACGTCGATACCCGGTGGGTGTCGACCCACCCCGAATTGAAAACGCCGCTCGCCTTCGCCGAGCTCAACCCGAGAGCCGAGCCGAACATCATTTTCTACCGTGAGCCGTCGGGGCCCGACATGGAACTGTTCGCTGACGACGTCGCCGACGTTCCCGTCGAGCGGTGCGGGATCTTCTGGGTGCCGGCCACCCGGTTCTCCAGCGAACCGAGCCGCTCCACCGTGGCAGGGATGCTCGAGCGACGGGCCAGGGCCGAACATACGATCCTCGACCTCGACTGGCGATACCAGTTCTGGGACTCCGAGGCCGTCGCTCACAGTGTCATAAATCCGATGCTGCACCACTTCACGGTGGTGATCGGAAATCGGGACGAATGCAGGGTGGCGGTCGGCACCGGCGATCCCGAGACCGCCGCCCAGCGAATCCTCGACATCGGGGCTACCTGTGCGGTCGTCAAGCTCGGCGGCGACGGCGTGCTCGTGGCCACGGCCGACGGCGAGCGGGAAACCGTGGCCCCCTATCCGGTGGAGGTCGTGTGCGGTCTCGGTGCCGGTGATGCCTTCGGGGGCGCATTCTGTGATTCGCTGCTCTCGGGGCTCAGCTTCGTCGAAGCAGCTCGTCGGGGCAACGCCGCCGGCGCTATCGTTGCGGCCCGGCTGCTCTGTGCCGACGACATGCCTTATAGAACGGAGGTGGACCAGGTGCGGGCCGAGGGGGCCGTCCGGTAGAGCCTCGCCAGGAGGAAGAACGTCATGAAACAAATCCGATCCGTCACCCCAGAATCCGAAGGTTGGACCTACCTGGCCTTCGAGGTGATCGAACTGGCCCCCGGCGAGTCGAGCACCCACACCCAGCCCGATCGGGAGCAGGCCGTTGTGCCGCTGGAGGGAACGGCGACGCTCGGCTTCGACGGCGCCACCCATCAGGTCAGCCGGCGGTCGGTGTTCACCGAACTGGCCGCCGTCGGCTACGTACCGCCCGGCGTCGACATCACCGTCACCGCAGGGTCAGACCCCTTTACCTACGCGGTGGGATCGGCCCCGGCCGAAGGCATGTACGCCGCCAAGCTGGTGGAACCCTCGACCATCAAAAGCGAAATCCGCGGCGGTGGGCAGGCGCTGCGTCAGGTCAATCACACCCTCGCGATGCCGATCGAAGCCGAGCGCCTCATCCTCTACGAGGTCTATGTGCCCCGAGGAACCTGGTCGGGCTGGTCTCCGCACTGCCACGATGGGCTCGACGGGTCTCCCTATCTCGAAGAGGTGTACTACTTCCGGATGGACCGTCCCGAGGGGTTCTGGATCCACCGCAACTGGCGCGACGAAGGCGATGAGAAGGACATCTTTGACGACCTTCACGCCGGCCGGGACGGCGAACTGGCCACAGTGCCCCGCGGCTATCACAGCTCGGTCGCTTGCCCGGGAGCCAACATGTACTTCCTGAACTACCTCGCCGGCGAGCTGGTCGGCGACGAGCGCCGCACGCCGCCGTGTTTCCACAGCGACTTCACCTGGATCGAGAGCGACTGGTCGGAGGGCGAGTGGGGGTTGCCGCAGGTCACGAACGGCGACCTCGGTGCCTGAGGTCCTCGATCCTCACCGCTGGTCGGTGGGGGCGTACCGACGGCTGGGCCGGGTCACCAACGAAGAAGGGCACTTCAACGTGTTGGCGGTGGATCACCGCGACGCACTCCGCTCCGAGTTCGACGCCGACGACCCCTCGTCGGTGTCAGCCAACACCCTGACCCAGTTCAAGGCCGACATGATCGCCGGAGTCGGGGACACACCCAGCGCCGTGATGCTCGAGCCCGAATACTCGCTGCCCCAGCTTCTCGAGAACCGGATGGTGCCGGCCGCCGTCGGAGTGTTCGGAGCGCTGGAATCGCAGGGCTATCACACCAACTCCGACGGTTCGGCCTCGGTCAACGACTTCCTCCCTAACTG
>JABDJU010000302.1 GCA_013003325.1 Acidimicrobiales bacterium | reverse complement strand
GGGGTCTTGGAGAAGTCCCATGGCTCGAGCGACAAAAAGGCGTCGTCCTGGGGGTTGATCCCGAGGGTTTCGTCGTAGGGGATGAACATGGCGTCGGCGGCGCGGTCGAATCCTTCGAGTTCGGCCTCGTCGACGCCGGTTGAGCGGACGAGGTGCTCGTAGGCTTCCGGCATTCGTTCGCGGAGCTCGCGGCAGACCCCGGCCGCAAAACGCATGTTGAAACGGGCCATCACATTGGTGTAGGTGTTGTCGTTCTTGACGGTGGTGTACTCGTCGGGTCCGGTCACGCCGTGGATGTGGAACGAGTTGTCGCCGTTGTTGCCATAGAAGCCCAGGTCTTCCCACATTCGGGCCGTCTCCACCAGGGTCTCGGCGCCCTCGTGAGCCATGAAATCCCAGTCGTTGGTGGCGTCGACGTAGCGCTTGATGGCGTAGGCGACAGCGGCATTGATGTGGTACTGGGCCGTGCCGGCGGCGTAGTAGGCCGACGCTTCCTCGCCGTTGATCGTCCGCCACGGAAACAACGCGCCCCGTTGGCTGAGCATCCGAGCTCGCTTGCGGGCGGCGTCGAGCAGCTTCCACCGGAATCGCAACACTTTCCGTGCGGTCTCGGGATGGGTGTAGGCCAGGAACGGCACCACATAGACCTCTGTATCCCAGAAGTAGTGGCCCTCGTACCCGTCGGCCGTGACCCCTTTGGCGGCAATGCCCTGCTCCTGGGTGCGGGCCGACGCTTGGGCGAGATGGAACAGGTTCCAGCGCATCGCCTGCTGGGCCGGTTGATCGCCCTCGATCTGAACATCGCTGCGGTCCCAGAAATCAACCAGCCACGCCGCCTGCTCGTTGTAGAGGCCCACCGTGCCCGTCGAGGCGGCCCGGGTCAGCGTTCGCTGGCAGCGGTCCGCCAGCTCCGAGGCGGGCACTCCGGTGGAGGAGTGATAGCTGACGAGCTTCTCGATCCGAATGGTCTTCCCAACCTGACCGTCGACGGTGAACACGGTCTTGGCGAGTTGTTCGGCCACGTCGGTCTCGACCGTGTACTCACAGGCGGTCTCGAAGAGGTGTCGATAGGCGGCGGCGACGGTCATTCGGCTGTTGGTGCAGCGATATCCGAGCACAACATCATCGCCATCGTGGCGTTGGATCTGGGGCTCGAGCACTCGGTGATCGAACTTGCGGGCGCGCCTTGGATCCTGACCCTCGCCCAGAGCGGCGGCCTTGACGTGATACTCGTCTTCGCCGTCCTGGCGATTGAGAAGCTGCGAGGAGATCACGATCGGCGCTGAGTCATCGAGCAGGGTCACTTCGAAAGTGAGCACGGCGAGGTGACGGTGCTCGAAGCTCACCATCCGCTCGCTGCGGACATGTACCCGTTTGCCCGCCGGGGTCTTCCACAGAAGGTCACGGGTGAGAATTCCGGTACGGAAGTCGAGCACACGCTCGTAGCTCTCGAGGTCGGCGTTGGCCAGAAGCAGCGGCTCGTCATCGACGTAGAGCTTGATCAGTTTGGCGTCGGGGACGTTCACGATCGTCTGGCCGACCTCGGCAAAGCCGTAGGCCGCTTCCGCATGTGCGATCCGCCAGGTCTCGTGGAAACCGTTGAGGAAGGTGCCGTGGCTGTGTGCCTCACGCCCCTCTTCGGCGTTCGCCCTCATCCCGATGAACCCGTTGCCCAGGGCGAAGACCGTCTCGGTCACCCCTAGATCTTCGGTGGTGTACTCGGTTTCCACCAGGCGCCAAGGGTCGACAGGGAATCGGTGCTGGGGAAGCCGGTTCGGCGCGTGCTTGGCCTTCATGGTTTCCTATCGGCGGCTCGGAGGACCGCCTCCACTATTTCATCGAGGTCGCGAACCACGACATCGGCACCATGTTCCAGCAGTGCGTCGGCCCCGGTGCCGCGGTCGACGCCCACGACCAGCTTGAATCCGCCCGCACTACCGGCCGCTACGCCGCTGACGGCGTCTTCGAACACCACGGTGTCCGACGGGTGGACGCCGAGGCGTTCGGCGCCCAGGAGGAATGCATCGGGAGCCGGCTTTCCAGGCAGGTCGAGATCGGCGGCGACCACGCCATCGATGATCACCTCGAATCGACCTTCATAGCCGGCTCCGTTGAGGACCGGCCGGGCGTTCTTCGAAGATGACACGATGCCCTGGGCCACCCCGAGCGAGTCGAGGGCGTTGAGCAGCTGATCCGAGCCCGGGTAGGGGGCGATGCCGTCTCTGGCGATGATTGCATTGAACTCCGCATTCTTTCGGTTGCCGAGTGCGCACACCGTCGATGGGCCGGGAGGGTCCGACGGATCGCCTTCGGGCAGCTGCACGCCCCGGCTGGCAAGGAATGAGCGCACCCCGTCGTATCTCGGTTTGCCGTCGACGAAGGTGTGATAGTCGGCCAGGCTGAAGTCCCGGCGATCGCCGGCGGCATCCCCGTGTTCGTGCAAGAACCAGTTGAACAATGCGGCCCAGGCCCGTTCGTGGACGGTCGCCGTGGGGGTGATCACGCCATCGAGATCGAACAGGACGGCGGGGGTCGAGTGCCAGAATTCGGGGTCGAAAAGCCTGTCGCCTCTCATGGACGCAGGCTATACCGCCTGGCCACGGCCGTGGGTGGTCTAGCCGGCGGGACAATGCGGGTCGATCGACTCCCGAACCGCGTTAGGCGGCCGATAGTGCCATCATGTCCACAGTGAGCCGTGTCGTGCGCCGTAGCTTGACCATCGCCAGCCTCGGGATTCTGATCGCTACCGCGCTCGCAAGCCCTGACACCGGGGCGGTACCGGTGGAGCCGGGCACCAAGGGCCAGAGCTACGAAGTCGAGCCGAACTCGCCGATGGCCGTGCAGGACCTCTCTGTGAATTATCGCGTCCTCGGTGCGGTCGCCGATGACCTGCTCGTCGGCCACGGCGACGTGCTCCGCCTCTATCGGGCATTCTTCCGGCGAGACCCAGATCCAACCGGGGCGGTGTATTGGCTCGATCAGTTCGACTCGGGAGCAGGGGTTGATGCGATCGCTTTCAGCTTCGCCAACTCCGCCGAGTTCAAAGCCACCTACGGCGACACGACCGACGCTGACTTCGTGAGGATCGTGTACGGAAACGTGCTCGGGCGCGAGCCCGATCAGGCCGGGTTCGGGTACTGGACCGAGCTGGTGAGCACCCCCGCAGTCAGCCGAACCGACGTCGTGCGCTGGGTTTCGGCCAGCTCGGAGTTCATCGGTCAACACCCCTACCGGCGACCGGCGGTGGAGGCAGCGATCGCAAGGTCTGGTGAGATGGCGACAGCGATCGACGCGCTCGAGGGAGTGGTCGGGCAGCGTCCGACCGCAGCGTTGCCGTCTGACCGCAGCTCGGCCCTGGTGGCGGCGGTCGACCGACTGGCCAAGCGGTTCGGCCGGTTCAGCGCAGTCCTTCCCGCCGGGGCGTGTTGGACCACAGGTCGAACCGCCAAGTGTCCGGTCGAGATCTCCGAGGTTGGTCTCGCTCAGACCTTCACAGTGACCGTCGCCCAACGGCAGGTCGTCGACATCGACGAAGCCGCCAACGAACTTCAATGGGCCGACGATGCCCTCAGAACGATGGTGACCGGGCGTGCCGTCGCCGGCAGCCGAGCACTTCCGACCGAAACCAGGGAGTCGATCGCACTGGCGGCCCGCCGCATCCGACCCACGATCGGCAGCGTCGGTCAAGCCACATCGGCCCACCTCGGCTGTGAGGATGGGGAGATCCGGACCTGCCGATTCGAGGTGGTGGGGCCGGTATATCGGGTGGAGGTCGAACTCGATGCGGTCGACGGAGCGTTGACCGACGCCCGCGTCGAGGTGCCCCGCCGCTATACGGCCACCGGTTTCAGCCCCTTCGCCTCGATCGGATCCGTAACCTTGCACCATCCCGCCGATCGGGTGGAACGGATCGGCTTCCATGAGTCGGCCAACGACGGCGCCCGGCAACAGGATCCCCTTGTCGTCGACACGACCGTCGCCACGATGGCGAGTCGCAACCGTGGAAACGGTTCCCGGACCGCGGCCGACATCGCGGTCCATCCCGAAGACGAGATCCGTTCTCCGGTCACCGGCACCGTGCTGCGCGCTGGTACCTACGTGCTCTACTGCCGGCACGAAGATCATTTCCTGGTTATCGAACCCGACGCACGACCCGGCTACGAGGTCAAGATGCTGCACTTCGAAGGACTGGCGGTGAAGAAGGGCCAACGGGTGACGGCCGGCATCACCACCGTCGGGAGCAACGTCAGAAAGCTCCCGTTCGAATCACAAATCGACAAGTCGACCGCCGACCCGTCGAGTGGTCACATCCACATCGAGGTCGTCGATCCATCGATTCCCGATCGTCCCAGCGGAGGCGGCTGCTAGTCACAGGAGAGGAAGCCAGCAGGCCTCAATGATGCGATCGGTCGATACAATCGGAAGTTCGCTGTGAACCCCTCCCCACCTCACAACTCGGACTCCATCCGCATTCTCGAGTCGTCGACCAGCGGTCTAGCTGAGGTCGATTTCGACGAACCGTTTCTTTACCGATGGCAGGTCGACGCACTCTCCAGCTGGCTGCGCTGTGGCCGCCAGGGTGTGATCGAAGCGGTCACCGGGTCGGGTAAGACCAATGTTGCGATCGCCGCCTCGCGGGATGCGATCCGGCGGGGGTTGTTCGTTCTCGTGGTGGTGCCGAGCCGGGTGCTCATGGAGCAGTGGAGCGAACGTCTGGCCGAAGCCATGCCCGATCTCACGATCGGCCGACTGGGCGATAGCGGCACCGACCGACCTCCAGACTGCGACATCTTGGTGACCACCCGGCACTCTGCGGCGAGCAGGAAACCGGTACCGCCGGAGGGAATGGATGGGTTCCTCATCGCCGACGAGTGCCACGGATTCGGTGGCAAGGTGCTCCGCAGGAGCCTGATGAAGGAGTACACCGAACGCCTGGGGCTCACGGCCACGCTTCAACGCTCAGACGACGCCGTCGATACCCTGCTGCTCCCGTTCTTCGGTGGAATCTGTTTCCGGTACGGATTCGGTGAGGCGATCGCTGACGGAGTGTGTGCTCAGCCGCGGGTTGCATTTGTGGCGGTTCCCCTGACCGAGTCCGAACGGGCGGACTACATCGCCACCGAACAAACCCTGGTCGATGCCCGCCGTGTGCTGCGGGGCATAAGGGACATGCCCCAACGACCCTTCGGGGCCTTCCTGGCCGCGGTGCAGCACTTGGCCGCCAACGACGGTGGCCCCCACGGCAAGGCAGCGGCTGAGTACCTCGACGCCTTCGGCAGTAGACGCGAGATCGTCGCCAACAGTCAAGCCAAATACGAAGCTCTCGGGATCTTCGCCGATCCGATCAACATCAGCGACGGCTCACTGCTGTTCACCGAGACGGTTCGGGCGGCCAATCACGCCATCAACCGGCTCGACCCCCACACCACGATCGAGATCATCACCGGCGAAACGCCGCGGCGGGAGCGGGAAAAGATCCTCTCCGACTTCCGGGAACAGCGATTGCGGGCGGTCGCTGCACCGAAAGTGCTCGACGAAGGGGTCGATGTGCCCGACGCCAACCTCGGTATCGTCGTGAGCGCATCCCGAACCCGTCGGCAGATGATCCAGCGCATGGGCCGCATCCTTCGTCGCAAGAAGGAGGGCAGCGGCGCACGCTTCGTGATCATCTTTGCCAGCGACACCATGGAAGATCCGACCGCAGGTGCCGACGCCGACGGATTCGTGGGCGAGATCCAGGACATCGCCGAGGACGCCCAGGTATTCGCCCCCGAGCGCTACGGCGACATCTCGTCGTTCCTGCGCTACTCCGGGCCGGAGAAGGTCAACGAACCCAACCGGATCGGTCCGTTGGTGCCGGACTCCGAGCTGCTCGAGGCGTTCCAGTTGGCCGACGCCGCCGAACGGTACGCGCTGGCGTACTTCGCGCCCTGGACCCAACCTCCGACCGATCCCTTCGTCGACCTTCTACCGGCCGACGGCACGTTCGCCGCCTTGCCCGAGGAACGCCGTCCCTACCGAGAGCTCGACCTCACCAACCTTCCCGAAGTCATTCAGCCCAAGAAGCGGAAGAAGGAGAAGAAGCTGTCAACCGGAGAATCTCCGCTACGCATGGTTCAGACAGCGGATGGGTTCGCTCTCCAGTGCCTCGGGTGCGGCACGCTGTCGCAGGTGACGCCGTACAAGTTCAAGGTGATGGAACAGACCGTCGAGTGCGACTGCGACGGATAGAGGCGGCTGTGGCGGTTCCCGACCTCGAGTTCAGCGTGACCGAGCTCCACGCGTTCATGATTTCCGCCTGGCCCGAACGGGCCGGCCACTTTGAGCCCGATCGGTTCGATGTCTTCGACCCCGGCCGCTGTCGGATGCGACAGCGGGTCACCGCCGGCGACCTTCGTCCCGGGGGCACGGTCAGTGGGCCCACGCTGATGCAGCTGGCCGATTCGGCGTCGTATGCATTGATCCTCGGGCATCTCGGTGACGCAGCCCTCGCGGTCACCACCAGCCTCTCGATCGATTTCCTGCGTCGCCCGTTCGGGCCCGAGCTCGTCGCCGACTGCGAACTGGTGAAACTCGGACGGTCGTTGATCGTCTGTCGGGTCGTGATCGCCAGCGCCGAGGAGGGAGCGGCCCCCGATCCGGAACGGCCGGAGGCCATCGCCAACGTGACCTATTCGCAGAGCCTCGTCTGAGCGACCGGTGCTCACCGGGCTGAGCTGTCCGGCGTCAAATATCCGGGCATAGCACGGTTGGCGTCGGTTTCCGCCTAGCGTTTTGCATATGAACCGCCGCACGAAGATCATCGCGTCCATCGGTCCGGCCTCCGACGATGAAGCAACGCTCAAAGACATGATCGAGGCGGGGATGGATGTCGCCCGGATCAACCTCTCTCACGGGACGCTGGAAGATGGCCTGGAGCGCTACCGACGGATCCGTGCTGTGTCGGAGTCGGCCAACAAGAACGTGGCCATCCTGGCCGACCTGCCAGGACCCAAGGTGAGGCTGGGCGAGTTCGCCGAGAAGCGCCTGCTCAGCCCTGGAGACGAACTCTTTCTCACACCGGGCGAGGGCCCCAGCACCGAGGAGGTCATCACCGTCGACTATGAGACGCTGCTCAGCGACATGGTCGAGGGTGACAAGCTGATCGTGGGTGATGGCTCTGTGGTCATGAGGGTGATCGGCTCCACCGGCGACAAGCTGCAAGTCCGAATCGAGTACGGCGGCTCGGTCCAGGGCAAGCCGGGCCTGCACATCCCGTCGGAACGACTGAAAATCTCGACCCCCACCCGCGAGGACCTACGTCTGCTCGACGCGTTCGTGTCGGCTGGCATCGACATGGTGGGGCTCAGCTTCGTCCGCTCGGCCCACGATGTCCGACGGGTCGGCACCGAGCCCGCCCCTCGCGGGCCCTTGGTAGTCGCCAAGATCGAGACCAAGGCGGCGGTCGAGAACCTCGACGGCATCATCCTGGCCGCAGGCGCGGTGATGGTGGCGCGAGGAGACCTCGGAGCGGAGTGCTCGCTGCACGAACTTCCCCATCTGCAGAAGGACATCATCGCCCGGTGCATCGCTCTCGGGCGGCCCGCCATCACTGCAACCCAGATGCTCGAATCGATGGTCACCGCACCCGCACCAACACGGGCCGAAGCGTCCGACGTCGCCAACGCGGTGTTCGACGGCACATCTGCGGTCATGTTGTCGGCCGAGACGGCGGTGGGCGTTGATCCGGCCAACGTGGTGTCGACCATGGCCGCCATCGCACAGCGGGCCGACGAGAACTTCGACTACGAGGGGTGGGCCCATCACATCAAGCGGGATCGTCTGATCGAGCCGCAATCGGTCGATGCGGCGGTCACCGATGTCATGACGATGGCCACCTGGCGGGCGGCGATGGAGATGGGGGTCAAGGCGATCTTCTGTATCTCGCGCAGCGGCTTCACGGTCCGGGCCATCGCTCGATTCCGCCCGAAGGCACCGATCCTCGCCTTCAGCCCAGAGGAGCGAACGGTCCGGCAGCTGGCGATGAGCTGGGGCGCAACGGCGATTAAGATCGACCGGATCGAAAGCAACGACGAGTCGGTCCGCAACGTACTTCGAATCGCCAGGGACGAAGGGTATGTGCGGTCGGGCGACATCGTGGCCGTCCTCGGTGGATCGACCGCCACGATCGGTGCCACCGACACGCTCCGCATGGTGCGCTGCCCCTAGAGGCGGCCGAGGTCGGTCCGGTCAACCCATAGAATCGATCCTCGATGGCTCCGATTACGAACCGATTCAGCTCCAGCCTGGGACGGCGTGGGCTCCTACGTGATCTTCTTTCCGATACCCGGTTTCGTTTTCAGGGCGAGGAGAAGATCGCGTTTGTGCTGAGCGGCGGGGGCGTGCTCGGTTCGGTCCAGGTCGGCATGCTCCGGGCGCTCAACGAGGCCGGGATCAAGCCCGATGTGATCACGGGTTGTTCGGTGGGCGGGATCAACGGTGCCGCCTTTGCCGCTGACCCGACCGCAGCCGGGGTCGATCGGCTCATCCGCCTCTGGAGCAATCTCGCCGACGGCAATCCCGATCTGATGCCCCGGAGCCGGCTTCCCCTCATCGCCCAGATGGCGTTGAAGCGGGCCAGCATTCACGATCCCGCCGTTCTCGAGGAGCTGCTCTACAACGAGCTTCCAGCCAGGACATTCTCCGAACTCCGAGTTCCTTTTGCCTGCGTCGCAACCGACGCCCACCTCGCCGCCGCTCATTGGTTCGACAAAGGTCCGCTGATCCCGGCTCTGATGGCGTCGGCGGCGTTGCCGGCGGTCTACCCTCCGGTCGCGGTGGAGGGGAAATTGCTCTACGACGGGGGAGTGGTCAACGAGCTTCCGTTGGAGTGGGCGGTGGCCAACGGCGCCCGCAAGCTCTACATCCTTCAGGTCGGCCACCTCGACCCCCGTCCCCTCGAACCAGAGAAGCCGTTCGATTCGTTGATGCATGCGTATTGGACGGCCAGGGTGCAGCGGGTGGAGGAGGATCTCGCTGAAGTCTCCGACGGCTGCGAGGTCATTCGTCTCCCGGCCGGGGGATCCCCGCGAGTTCGCTTCGACGACTATTCACGCGGCCGCGAGTTGATGACCGCCGCCTACGAATCCAGCCGTCGGTTCTTGACAACTGGCGAAGGCGACGACCCGACCCACGGTCCGACCGAGAGCTTCTGATGATGATCGGCCGGCCGGGTAGGGTTCGGGCGTGACAAATCTGAACCTTGGAACCTCGGGTCCGCCCGAGACGGTGTTGCCCCCGGTGCGCGACGACATCCAGCAGCAACTCGATGCCGCGCTCGAGATCGCCGATGTCGACGCCCGCCGCGACGCGGTGTCGGCGATCGTGGTCGCTCAACCTCGCTATCTCGATGGATGGGCCCGCCTGGGGGAACTCGGCCGGCACCCCATCGAGAGATATGCGGCCTTCCGGGTCGGGTATCACCGCGGGCTCGACACCCTCCGCCAGAACGGGTGGAGAGGCGCAGGCTATGTGCGCTGGGACCACCCCAGCAATCGAGGCTTTCTTCGAGCCCTGCACGGTCTGCATCTCGCCGCCACCGAAATCGGAGAGGCCGATGAGGCCGAGCGAACCGATGTCTTCTTGCGCCAGCTCGATCCGACATGGCCCCCGTCAGAGCTGGGCTGAGCCGCCGGCCGCCGGTCGCCGGCGCCGTTCTTGCCGGCGGCGCGTCGAGTCGGTTCGGGACCGACAAGTCTCTGGCCAGCACTCCGGCTGGACCCCTGGCCGGAATTGCCGTGCAGGCGCTCCGACAGGCCGGGATTGATCCGGTCGTCCTCATCGGCGCGAGCTCGGAGGTGTCGGCCAAGCTGGGGGTGCCTACCGTGCCGGACCTCATGCCCGGCGAGGGACCGCTCGGGGCGCTTTGGACTGCGCTGCGATGGGCATCGGGCGTCACGAGGGTGGTGGTCATCCCGTGCGACATGCCCCACGTCGATCGATCTGTCATCCGCGCCCTCATGAGCTCGGGCGACAACGGGTCGGCTTCGGTGGCAACGATGGGCCAACGCCCACACC
>JABDJU010000300.1 GCA_013003325.1 Acidimicrobiales bacterium | reverse complement strand
GTGCCGACGCCGCGGGCGTAGACGCTGGCGTTGGTGAGCACGATGACGGCGCCGAACTGGCTGCCACGGCTCTTCAACTCGGCAAACACTTCTTCGGCGATCGACGACGACTCGCTGCTGTTGTCGAGGCGTACGAACGCGACTCCCTGCTGGTTCGCGCGTTGGATTGCGGCGTCGGCTTCGGCGGGCACGCCCCGTTCGAGAAAGCTGCCGCTGGCCTCGATCTGATCGACGATCGCTTCGATGTCGACCGTTTGCGCCGTTGCGCTGGATGTAAGGATCGCGAACAGAAGTGATGCCGCGAGCGTCGCCCAGAGTGTTCTTCGCATCCTGGCAGTCTATTGGCCCTGGCACTGCGGGACCCGAACGGTTAGCGACGGGTCAGGACCCACGCCTGGGTTCGTCGGCGGGCCTCCCGCTCGGCTTCGACGGCCCGGTAGGCCCTCATCCAATGACGTTCGATGCGCAAATTCCTCAGGAAATCGGCGAGGTACCAGCCCAAGAAGCCGAACACTCGGCGATCGGCCCACTGTTCGACGTGCACCAACTCGTGGGCGATGAGGCCCGAGGTGCCATCGTCGGGCTGTTCGATGGCGAGGAACACGTTGCGACCGAGCGTGATTCCCTGGAATCTGCCAGGAAGCCACGGCAGTGAGCGGATCCGGGCCCGATCCCTCGTCGGCGAATCGACGTGGGTATAGCTCCTTCGTTCCGCATCGGTGAGGGGCCGGCCCATCACCGCCGCCAGAGTCGGTTCATCGGTTCCCAGCCCGAGGCGACAGATCGCATTGTGACGACAGACCACACAAAGGCGAACCTAGCGTTCGACTCGGCACCCCGCGCCTCTCGTACTCTTGAACCCTATGTCCAAGGTTCCTCGACCCGTCTGGCTGTTGGCCCTGATCGGGCTGGTGGCCGCCGGTCTGGCTGCGGTCGGTCGGCCCCGTCGGTCCGATGGTGGCCTGGCGCCGGTGGCGAACCAGCGGCTGGCGGCCCGGAACCTTCGCCTGGCCAAGCTCGGCGTGAAGGGCGGTGGCCGCTACGCCAAGTACCGGGCTCGCCGAATCTTCGCCGACGCCGCCCGGTCCGAGGAACTCGACACCGAGTTCCAGCTGCGCACCGCCGACGATGTGGCAGCCGAACTGGGGCACATGAAGGGGGCGATGATGAAAATCGGGCAGATGGCCAGTTACATCGACACCGGGCTGCCCGACACCGTGCGCACCTCGCTGGCCAGCCTGCAACACGATGCCCCTCCGATGAGCGCCGAGCTCGCCGCCCAGATGATCGAGGCGGAGCTCGGGAAGCGCCCCGAGCAGGTCTTCGCCCACTGGGATCCGGTGCCACTGGCATCGGCGTCGATCGGGCAGGTGCACCGAGCGATCACCCGAGACGATCGGGCGGTTGCGGTGAAGGTGCAGTACCCGGGGGTGGCCGATGCAATGGCCAGCGATTTGCAGAACGCCGACTGGATCTTTTCCGGGATGACGGCGATGTTTCCCGGTTTGGAGAAGGGCCCGATCATCGACGAGCTGAAGAGCCGCCTTATCGAGGAGCTCGACTACACCTTGGAGGCATCTCGGCAGCGTCGCTTTCATGAGGCCTACCACGGTCACCCCTACATCAAGATTCCAGCCGTTCTCGACGAGCACTCCACCGGGCGCGTGCTGACGACCGAGCTGGCCGAGGGGGTCCGGTTCCCCGAGGTGACCACCTGGTCCCAGGACGAACGGAACCTGGCGGCCGAGACCCTGTTCCGGTTCTCGTTCGGCGCCATCTACCGCGAGCACATGTTCAACGGCGATCCCCATCCCGGGAACTATTTGTTTCAGCCCGGCGGTCGGGTCACGTTCCTCGATTTCGGCTTGGTCAAGGAGTTCGAGCCCCACGAGACCAAGTTGTTTGAGGATCTGATCGGACACATGGTCCTCGAGCACGACTCGGCCGCATTCCGGCGGCTGATCGAGGACGCCGGCCTACTGAGCCCCGATGCACCGCACAGCGACGCTGAGGTGATCGAGTACTTCTCGTTCTACTACCGCTATGTGATGGAGGATCGGCCGGTGGCGATCGATGCCGACTACGCCGCCGACGGAGTCGCCATGTTGTTCGACATGAACAGCGAGCATGGCTCGTTGATGAAGCTGCTGAACGTTCCGCCATCGTTCGTGGTTCTCCAACGGATCACCCTCGGGCTGATGGGCCTGTTCGCCCAGCTCGACGCCAAGATGAATTGGCGTCGAATCGCCGAGGAGCTGTGGCCATTCGTGGATGCAACCCCATCGACTCCGATGGGAGAGGAGATTCGGCGCTGGCAGATCGAAACCGGCCGCCGCTGACGCCGCTGGTTCTCAGCTCTCGCCCTGCGGGGCAAGGCAGTGGCCCTCCGGGCAGGGATCGGGCCAGGGGCCCGCTCTCCCAACCCACAACGCCGGTGCGCTGTCGATCTTTTCCTGCACGAGCTGGCGGATGGCCCGTACAAATGCTGGATGAGTGCCCACCGTCGGCGCTCGGCGCAGCGACATCCCCAGAGAGGTAGCGGTTTCGGCCGCCTGCACATCGAGATCGAACTTGACCTCCATGTGGTCGCTGATGAACCCCAGAGGCACCACGGTCACCGCAGAGATCCCGGCGGCATCGAGAGCGGCGAGGTGATCGTTGATGTCGGGCTCCAGCCACGGGATGTGCGGTGGACCGCTACGGCTCTGGTAGGCCAGATCCCATTCGAATCCGAGGCGATCGCCGATCAGTTCGGCCATCTCGTTCAGCTGGGCTTGGTAGTCACACCAACGGGCCATGGACGCCGGGATCGAGTGGGCGGTGAACACTATGCGATCGCCGGGTCGCACAACCTCTTCGATCCGGCTCGTGACAGCCTCGATGAAACCGGGATGGTTGTAGAACAGGCGGAGCTTGTGCAGCCCCGGCGCGGTCTCGCCCACCTTGTGGGCGGCGGCTGCCAAGTCTTCGCGGTACTGGCGGCAGCCGCTGTAGGAGGAGAACGCCGAGGTAGTGAGCACCAAGGCGTTGCCGATCCCGTCGGTCGCCATCCGCCGGACCGTGTCGGTGAGGTAAGGCTGCCAATTGCGGTTGCCGAAGTAGATCGGCAGATCTACACCTTCGCGTTGAAACTCGGTCTGGAGGGCGTCGATCAACGCCCGGTTCTGCTCGTTGATCGGGGACTTGCCTCCAAAGAGGTTGTACTGCTCTGCGACTACCCCAAGCCGTGAGTCGGGGACGTTTCGCCCGGCGGTGACGTTACGCAGAAATGGCATCACGTCGTCGGGGCCGTCGGGTCCGCCGAAGCTCAGAACAAGTAGGGCGTCAAACACTGAGGTCGGGTCCCGGCCAGCAGCCGCGTTCGGTCACGGCTTCGACGGTATCGACCTAGTCAGATCGAGACGCCCAGTTCGAACATGTCGAACTGGGCGTCGTCGATCGACAGGAGCTCAACCGGCTCTTCGGGCACCTGGGGTGTGTTGTCGCGGGCCTTGATGACCGAGCGACGACTGGGGGAGCGGGGTGCATAGCCGGCGGCGGCGCGCTCCTCGTCGTTTTCGCCTCCCCAAATGCCGTGTTCGCGGTTGAGCCGTCCCGCCCTACGACACGGGAGCATGCTCGGGCATGCCCGGCAGAACGAGCGAGCCAGGGCTTCACGTTCGACCCGACGTTCGGGGCGCTCGGCGGCTGGTCCGAAGAAGACCAGCGTCATACCGGTGCACAACGCTTGATCTCGCCAGTCGGTGTCGGTCTCTGCGTGAAGTAGTGCGAACTCGGTATCCATTTCGTCCTCCTATTTAGCACTAATTTAGTGCTAAATAAGATGCGTGTCAAGGTGACCTGTGCAACAGGTCCCCAAACCACACCACAACCTGGTCGGGCGGGGTGGGGGCCTGGGGGGTCAGACCCTGGCGGCGTGGGCTACCGCAGCGGCCGCCGTCTCCGGCGAGTCACAGAAGCAGTCACTTCCCATCGCCAGTGCGGTCGCCTCATCGGGCACCGCTACCCCGCCCACGACAACCGAAGTGATGTTGGGGTGGGAGCGGAGTTCCTGGACCAACGCATGCGTCGACGCCTCGAGGCCCGATGCGCTCACCGCGATCGCCACCGCAACGTTGCCATCGGCACGATCGGCGGCATCGAGAATGGTCTCGGGGCTGGCCGCTCGCCCGAGATCGACAGCGTTGACACCTTCGCCGCGAACCAAGTTGGCGAAGAACGCCGTTGCCAGCGTGTGGGTATCCCCGGGCGGACATGCGATCAGCACGGTCCCGACCCGCCGTCCCCGGCGGGTCGGGTTTCCCAACCGCGAGATCAGCCGCGTGGCGACGACGGTGGCGATGTGTTCCTGAGCGATCGTGCCTCGACCATCGGCCCACCGCTGACCGGTTTCTCGAAGGGCGGGGGCAATGAGGTCCTGCTGGGCCGCAAGGGGCGAGATGTGCGCACCGGCTGAGACCAACAGATCCCAGGCGCCCTCTTCGTCTCCCACTTCCATCCGGACCCGAAGGTCCTCGACGGTCACCGTAGCCGGACCGGGCGGCGTCGATCCGTCCTGGTTCTGGAACGCCTCCAGGTCGAGCTCATCGACCATCCACCGGCGCCCATCTTGGCGGGCGGGAAGGTCACCGACCCGGACGTACTTGTAGGCCGTCATGTAGTGCACGCCGAGCCGATCGGCCACCTCGTGCAGGCTGAGGTCGGTTTTTGGCGCGGCGGTCACGAGCCAAACAGTAGAGAAGCTGTGCCCGGCCGTGTCGGATCGGGTGAGTATCCTCGCAGCGTGCGCCTGCTCACGTGGAACCTCTGGTGGCGCTTTGGCGACCGCTGGCAGGACCGCCAGAAGCTGATCGTGGCCGAGCTGGCGCGGCTGGACGTCGACATCTGCGCATTTCAGGAGGTGTACTGCGTCGACGGCGACGATCAGCTCGATCGGCTGAGGGTCGCCACCGGGCTCGAAGGGTTCGGAACAACCCGACAGGGTGAGCGAGCCGGGTTCGGTAACGCATTGCTCAGCCGATACCCGATGAGCGAGATCGCGCAGATCGATCTCGATGGCCCCGACCGATCGGCCGGGTATCGGAATGCACTGGTGGCAAACATCGATCGTCCCAACGGATCGTTGGCGGTTGCCGTGACCCACCTCGAGTGGCGATACGACGCCTCGGCACAGCGCCAACGCCAGCTCGTCCCGATCCTGGCCGAACTTGCCGAACGCCAATCGCAGGGTCGGATTCCACTGTTGATGGGTGACCTCAACGCCGTTCCCGACAGCGACGAACTGCGGCGTCTCACCGGGGCCGCCCCACCGATCGAACCCCCCGCCGGCGACCGGTTGGTCTTCACCGACTCGTGGGCCGCGGTCGGAGACGGACCAGGCCACACCTGGACCAGGGAGAACTCCAACGCCCGCGACGCGGCCTATCCCCGGCGGCGCCTCGACCACATCCTGGTCGGGTGGCCGCGCAAAAAACCGGTTTTCAACCCGCTGGCTGCCGAGCTGATCGGCACCGCCCCCGGTGAGGATGGGCTGCATCCCTCCGACCACTATGGGGTAATGGTTACCGTGGATGATCGTGAACCGTTCCAGGACTGATCAGTGACAGACGGACCCGCCTCCGCACCTCCGCCGGGCTGGTATCCCGACCCCCACACGCCCTCGATGTTGCGGTGGTGGGACGGTGGCCAGTGGACAAACGACATCCGCCCCGCCGACCTGGCTGCGCCGTCGCAGGGGTCCGAGCAGGGCAAGCTTCGACCGGTCGGCGACTGGATGACCGAGACCTTCCGCCTGCTGGTCAACAATGCCGCAGCCCTCTTCACGCTCATGGTCGTCCTGGTGATTCCGGCGGCGCTGTTGGGCGGACTCGGGTTCTGGGCCGGGCTACGAGATGTCGTCTTCATCGTCGACGAGGACCCTCAGCCGGGGGAGTGGCCGATCGATGTCGACGGACTCGACTCGATCGGGCTGCTCGCCGCTGCGTTCGTGCTCAACGTGGTGTTGACGCTTTTGTTCTCGATCGCCGGAGCTCGGTTGGCGATCAGCGGTCGATTCGATCCACCGCGGAACTGGGCCGACGCCCTGCGAGTTGGGGTCGCTCGGCTTCCGGTGGTGATCGGTTGGGGAATCGTGGCCTCGGCGATTGTCATCGGCATCGTGATCGCCCTGATCGTGCTCACGGCCCTGGTCGGCGTCGTCTCGGCCGGCCTGGCCGTGGTCGTCGGAATCCTCGTGTTTGGTGTCGGTGCGTTGGTGCTGTTCGGCCGCTACGGAATGGTCTTCACCTCACCGATGATCGCCGCCCGCGGTTCTCGCAACCCGCTTGTCGTCCATCGGATTACCGAAGGCGCCACCTGGGGGCTCATCGGACGAGGGATGCTGCTGGTTCTGGTCACTGCGGCAGCGTCGTTGGCGGGCTCGATCGTCACCGGACCCTTGGGCACATTGGGCGGGTCCCAGCCGATCGAACCCGACGGCGACATCATCCGCCTGGTCGACGTCATCGGTGGGAATGTCGGGATCTTCCTGATCGTCCAGTTGATGAACGCCATCGTGGCGGCCGTCGCCGCCCTCATCTGGCACGTTGGCCAGGGGCTGCTGTTCGAAGACCTCGGAGGCGAGATCGATCCCGAGTTGCGGGTTTAGACGTCGAGCACGTCGGGATTGATCGTCGGGCTGTTCGTGATGATGTAGTCCCTGCGGTCGGCTACGTCGCTGCCCATCAAGATCTTGAACATCTCGGTGGCCTGCACCGCCTCTTCCGCATCGGCCATGCTCATCCGCTTGAGCACGCGGGTTTCGGGGTTGAGCGTCGTCTCGGCCAGCTCATCGACGTTCATCTCGCCGAGGCCCTTGAACCGCTGCCACCGTTTGTCGTCGCTCAGCCCCAGGTCGGCGTGCAGGAGGTCTCGCTCATCGTCGCTGTAGGCGTACACCATCTCGCCCTTGTGCTTGATGCTGAACAGCGGCGGCTGAGCGGCGTACACCATCCCGGTCTCGAGCAGTGGTCTCATGTGCTTGAAGATGAGCGTGAGCAGCAGACAACGAATATGGCTGCCGTCGACATCGGCGTCGCAGAGGATGATGATCCGCCCGTAGCGGCACGAGTCGACATCGAAGTTGTCGCCGGACCCGCCACCGATGGCGGTGATCAGGGCCGAGGCCTCGGCGTTGTCGACAACCTGCTTCAATGTGGCCTTGCCGGCGTTCACCACCTTGCCCCGCAACGGCAGCACCGCCATGTAGTTGCTGTCGCGGCCGTTCTTGGCGGGCCCGGCGGCAGAGTTCCCCTCCACGATCAGGAGCTCGGAGTCGGGGCCGTGGGTGCGGCAGTCGGCGAGCTTGTCGGGCATGCCGGTGCTCGACAAGCTGTTGAGCTTCCGGCGGTTCTCCAGTTGCTGTTTGGCTGCGACCCGGTTGAGAACGGCCTGGGCCATCTTGTCTCGGAGGGCGTTGATCTGCGACTTCCGGCCCCCGCCCTGCATCCAGTCGGATAGTCCGGTCTTGACCGCTTCGTACACGAGTTTTCTGATCGGCGGCGTCCCGAGTTCCTGCTTGGTTTGACCCTTGAATTGGGGCTCGGCGAAGGTGACCTTCACCGCCGCCACGAGACCCTCCTGGACGTCGCTGCTGCTGGCCCGCCCGTTGTCCTTCAGCTTCTTCAGCTTCTTGTTCTCGTGGAGCAGGATGTTGTTGCTGGTCCAGCTGAGCGCCTGTTCGAAACCGGCGACGTGAGTTCCGCCTTCCCTGGTGGGGATGGTGTTGACGAAGCTGACGATGTTGGACTCATAGCCCTTGACCCAGCGCAACGCGATGTCGATGGTGCAGGCCCGTACGACGCTCTGCATCGAGCCGTCGACGGGCACCCGTTCCTCGAACTGGGAATCCACATGGATAGTGACGATGTCGGTGACGTTCTCGCCGACGCTCAGCACGTCGACGTAGTCGGCCAAGCCGCCTGCGGCGACGAATTCTTCGGGTTCGATGCCGCTGCGCCGCCGATCGTGCAGCTTCACGTGCAAGCCCGGTACCAGGAAGCACACCCGGGCCACGTGTTCGCGAATCAGGTTGTAGTCGATGGTGGCTTCGTCGTCGAAGAGCTCCAGATCAGGCCAGTAGCGCACCCGTGTGCCGCTGCGGCTCTTGGGGATCTTCTTGACGACGGCCAGCTTGGAACCGGGTTTGAACTGCCCTGACTTCAAGTAGTTGCCCGGCATCCGTTCGTTGAACACGAGCCTGGAGGTGCGGCCGTCGCGGTCGACCTCGGCCACCAACTTGGAGGAGAGGGCGTTGACGACTGACGCGCCGACCCCGTGCAGTCCGCCCGACGCCGAATAGGCGCCGGAGCCAAATTTGCCGCCGGCGTGCAGCTCGGTGAACACCACTTCGAGCGCGGTGCGCCCGTCGGGTTTCTTCTCGATCGGGATTCCGCGCCCGTCGTCGGAGACCTCGATCGAGCCGTCCCGATGCAGGATCACCTCGATGTGGCTGGCGAACCCGGCCGCAGCTTCGTCGACGCAGTTGTCGATGATCTCCCAGGCGAGGTGGTGCAGACCCTCCGAGCCGGTTCCGCCGATGTACATCCCGGGCCGTTTGCGCACCGCATCGAGTCCCTCGAGAATCTGAATGTGGTCTGCGCCGTAGGCGGCCCGTTTCTTGGCCGCGGTGGCCTTTCGTTTCCTCGGGGCGGCTTTCTTCGTCACCACGCGTCGACCTCCATCGTGTGAGCTGGGGTTACCACCGGAGCGTGCCGATCTGCAGAATACGGTGCGGCAGTGAACGCGACGCACCGTCTCGCCGGGTCGGCTTGAGCCCAATCGACTCAGGGGTCGAGGCCGGCTTGGTGGAGCCGTCGGTGCCGACCACGGCGACGATCCGCTCGGGGTTGCCCACCCAGGCGTAGTCGAGTCGTTTCTCGCCGGAGAACTTGGTGAGCCGGACGCCGCCACCGTTTCGACCCTTGGTCGGGATCTCCTCGACCGAGGTGGATTTGGCTGAGCCGGTGTCGGAGACCGTCAAGATCACCGCATCGTCGGAGGCGACGCCCGCTCCAACGACCTTGGCCGTGCCTTTGAGCGCCATCCCGCTGACACCCTTGGCCCCTGCTCCTTGGGGTCTGACCCCAGCGATCGGGGTGCGCAGAGCTTGAGCGTCGGTGGTGAGCATCACGATGTCGGCGGCCGCATCGACCTCGAAGCAGGCGACCACTCGATCACGTTCGCCGAGACTGATGATCGTGCGTCCCGGCCTCAGATCGGACACGGCGTCACGCTCGAGACGCTTTACCACACCCTGGGCGGTGACCAGGACGACCGGTCCACCGGTGGGGTTGAGCAGTGCCAGCGGTTGCTCACCGCGGTCCGAACCAAACACATCGGTGGTGTCCTTGCCGCGGCTTCGCCCTCCCACTTCGGGAATGTCGAGGGCGTTGACCCGCAGGATCCTGCCGCTGTCCATCACCAGCAGAACCGGCGTCTTCATCGTGGTCACCACGACGGACTGGATCACATCGTGTCGGCTGGGGGAAAACGACTTGGACGAGCCGGCCGGTTCGCGGCCTACGACACCGGAGGTGGCCAAGCTCACGACGCAGGGGTCGTCGGTGATGTCGGCAACCACTTGCTCGGCCACGTGTTCGATGTCGGGAATCGACGATGCCGGCACGATGACGCTGCGACGGGGTCGTCCGTATTTCTTGACCAGCTCCCCGAGTTCTCTGATGACGATGGTGCGGCGTCGCTGCTCGGAGCCCAAGATCTTCTTGAGGTCGGCGATCTCGGTCCGCAGCTCGCTCACCTCGTCGACAACCTCGTCGCGGGCCAGCTGGCTGATTCGCTTCAGCTGCATGTCGAGGATGTGCTGGGCCTGAATCTCAGTGAGTTCCAGCGCCTCCATCAACCGTTGGCGGGCCACGGGGGTGTTGGCCGAGGTACGAATGATCTGGACGACCTCATCGATGTTGTCGATGGCGATCAGATAGCCCTCGAGCACGTGGAGCCTCGCCTCGGCTTTGGCCAACCGGTACTCGGTGCGTCTGACGACGACGTCGAGGCGGTGGGTGATGTAGTGCTGGCAGAGGTCGTACAGGCCGACCACGGTGGGCACGCCGTTGACCAGCACCGTGTTGTTGATGCTGAAGGTGTCCTCCAGGGGGGTCATCTTGTAGAGCTTCTGCAGCAGCAGCTCGGCCGAGACGCCGGACTTGCACTCGATCACCAACTTGGTGCCGTGATGGCGATCCGACAGGTTCTTGATGTCGTGGATCCCGGTGAGCTTCTCGGCTCTCACCAGTTCGGTGACCTTGGCGACGACCCGTTCGACTCCGACCATGTAGGGGAGTTCGGTGATCTCGATGCCCTGTCGGGCTTTGGTGACCTCGAAGATGGTGGCCTTGGCCCTGATCCGGAACGAGCCTCGGCCGGTCTCGTAGGCCTCCCTCAGATCCTCGTCGACGACGATGGCACCCATCGGAAGGTCCGGTCCGGGAAGGACCGCCATCAACTCTTCGAGGGTCGGCTTGGGTCGCCGCTTGGTCATCACGAGCTTGATCGCCTCGTAGACCTCCCCGAGGTTGTGGGGTGCCATGTTGGTGGCCATTCCGACGGCGATCCCACTGGTGCCGTTGATCAACAGGTTGGGCAGGAGGCCGGGCAAAAAGCGGGGTTCGCTGTTCTCGCCGTCGTAGGTGGGGCCGTATTCGACGGTTTCTTCATCGATCTCGCCGAGCAGGTCGAGTGCGGCATCGGTGAGCCGGCATTCGGTGTAGCGCTGGGCCGCCGGCGGATCGTCGAGCGAGCCAAAGTTCCCCTGCGGGTCGACCAGGGTGACGTTTCGGCCAAAGTCCTGGCCCAGCCGAACGAGGGTGTCGTAGATGGCCGAGTCGCCGTGAGGATGGAACTTGCCCATCACGTCGCCGACCACGTGGGCGCATTTGCGGTGAGGACGGTCGGGCCGGAGGCCCATGCGCAACATGCTGTACAGAATCCGCCGCTGAACCGGCTTGAGCCCATCGCGCACATCGGGGATGGCTCTCGAAGTGATGACCGACAGCGAGTAGGCCAAGAACGATTCGCCCAATTCCTCGGCGACCGGGACCTCTATGACCTCCCGCGCAAAGTTGTTGTCAGGTGAAGACACGGATCGATCTTGGCAGACGCCTGTGACAGTGTGGTGGCAAGCGGACCTTGAATCAGCGGGCCCGGAGCCTCAGCGGAGCCATGGTGTTGACGTGGAGCTCCGCCTTTGAACCGACCCGCAACGGGGCTGGTTCGGTGAGCGGGCCGACCGCAACGAACCAGTCGGCTTCCAACACTCCGCCCTGGGAACCCAGGTGGTTTGCCAGCGCCGCCACGGCGTCGAGAGGCTGGGTGATCAACTGGACCGGTGGACCGCATTCGACGTCGTCGACGATGAACCGGCACGACAGCGAGCCCAGCTCGTCGGCTCTGTGGCTGATGTCGATGCCGTGCTCGCCGACGAGAATCTTGGCGATTCCGCCGTTGTCGGCTACGGCGTCGACATGGTTCAGGCCCTCGGGATGGGCCAGCCGGTGATCGACGACCTCGATGGCGGCGACCACCGATTCGGTTGCCGCCTGCACTTGGGCGGCGGTGACCTCGGTGCCCGACAGTTCCTTGAACAGCCGCAGCACGATCACCGGCTGCACCACCGGGTTGATGAGCTGGCTCCGGTCGGCGATTTCGAAGGCCCCCATCAGTGATGAGCGGGGGTACAAGCTGAAGACGGGTCGACGATCGTGCACGCTGACTTTTGCGCCGATGACCGGGTCGTTGCGTCGGATCCGGTCGGCGAGCACGCTGACCTGAACCACGTAGGCATCGTCGACGGTCGCGGCGGGGTTGGCCACCGACAACGCCGCCATCGGGGTCTGGTAATCGTGAGCTCGTAAAAGGTCCGCGGCGAACTGGGTGGTGGTCACCGCTTCGTTCACGTCGGCCGGTCCGTCAGAGGCTTGTCGGCGGCCGACGCGATCGCCTGTTCGAACACCGGGACGACATCGCGGGAGTTGGCGGCATAGCCCGCTGATCCCAGCTGGACGGCATGGTCAGCGGACTCGACTCCGGTTCCGCCGATCACAATCGGTAGGGTAGGTGCGGTCAGCCGGACCGCAGAGACCGTGGCCCGAACTTGGTCGTCGGCTGTAACCGATACCGAGAGGCCCAACGCACGGCACTGATCGGCCATGCCGATCGCATCGATGAAGGACTCGACCGGTGTGTTGCCGCCGAGGTCGATCACGTTGTAGTGGGAGGCCCGCAGGATGTCGGCCACGATCGAAACGGCGAGGGCGTGGGTGTCGTGGGCCACCGCCCCGAGCACGATCGTGCCCCGGGATCGCCCTTTGGCCCGCATGAGCGGCCCGAGTCGTGACACCACACGTTTGCTAATCGCTGTGGCGGTGTGTTCGTCGACGACACCCAGTTCGCCGTCGCACCACCCGTCGCCGATGCTGTGGATCGCCGGGATGATCAGTTGATGATGGACTTCAGCCGCATCGGCTCCGGCGCTGAGGCAACTCTCGACGATTCCCCAGGCTCCGGGCTCATCGCCTGAGACGAGGCGGCTGGCTAGGGCGGGAACCCGGTACCCGATGTCGGCGTGGCCCGGCCGGCCCTGGCTTCCCCGCCGGTCCTGTTGGTCGAGATCGCTGGCCAGGACGCGCCACTCGCCGCCTTCCTTGATCGCAGGCAGCCGGCCAGTCCGCACGTGCCGATACACGGTCATGTAGTGCAGGCCGCGCCTCTCGGCGACCTCGTTCAGCGAGAGATATTCCGTGCGGTCCGCTGGTTCAGACATCAACCAGCACAGTACCCCACCGGGCGTGTTTCCTCTGAGCCGGGGCCCAGAGTCAGTGGTCAGCGGGTGCGTCGGCGCCGGGCGGAGTCGATCCGCCTCGCCTCGGTGACGATCTCGGGTAACTCGAGCGAAGGATTCAGGTTCAGATCACTCTCGGTCAATCCCGGAGCCATCGCTTCGAGAATGGCGCTCACGCTCACCCCTTGCTCGGCGGCGAAACCATGCCAGAGCTCATGGGCATCGTCGGTTACATACGCGTGCAATGCCTTGCGGCTGGAGTCTTTCGACACGGCATTCTCTCTTCAACTTGGCGGCGGCAGCGATCGCGCATTCTCAGTTTTGAACTGCAAGTGCAGTTCGATTCTGTTGCGAGACCGGGCGCAAGTCAATCAGAGGTTTTACGTTTTGACAACATGCCGCGCAAACCCGACGGTTTGTCTGGTTCGATGCTAAATGAGCCGGGGAACTCGGCGGCCAGGACGGTCGACACCTCCCCGGCCGAGGGGTTCACCAGACTGGTTTCTCCTATCCGTAGCGTCGGCACGGTCTCGCTGCCGTTGGCCACCGATCGAACGAAGGCGGCGTCGGCCGGGCTGTCCCAGATGTTGAACCGGTTGATTTTCACGTCGAGTTTGTTCAACCGACGCTCGAGCAGCGTGCAAAACGGGCAGCCCGGTCGCCAGTAGTAGTCGATGGCCGGCTCAGCCGCCGCGGCGCCGGAAACACTGTCGCTCATGATCGATGGAACGTTGCTCAGCCGTCGGGTATTCCCGAGTTCGCTTCCCGCGTGACCCCGCCCCAGAGGATCGGCTGGGCCATCAGATGGGCGAACTGTCGAGGCGTCGCGGTACCGAGCACCACTCCGGTCTCGGGGTCGACGCCCAACAGCTGGGGAGGGTTGGGGCCGATTCGCTCCAGGGCGGCGAGCAACGTCTCGGTGGTCCACGCCGACGGCACGAATTCGGTGGGGGTCATCAGATCGCCGACCGAGGTCCACGCGTGGTCGACGTCGGCCACATCAGACAGCGATGCCGTGGTGAAGTAGCCGATCGTCTGCTGTGCCCAGCGTTGAACCGGAACCGAGACCGATTCGGGCCCGAGGTGCCGGCCAATGTCGGTGAGCGAGGCGGAGTCGTGGATTGCCGGTGGATGCATCAAGAGGATCTCGCCCACCGAAGTCGCGGCCAGACGCCCGCGAACCGATGCGCTGATCACGTCGGCTCGCGCTGCGACAAGAATGAACACGCCGATCGACGCGGTGTAGAGGCCGGTGAAGTTGGTGAACGCGTACGCGTCGGAGAGGCCGTACAGGATGACCCCAGCACCGACGATGAGACCGATCCGAGCGCTGATCAGTCGAGACCACTCCTGACGACCGGTCCTGGCCCACAGGAGGCTGGCAAGAACCTTGCCCCCGTCGAGGGGGGCGGCGGGAACCAGGTTGGTGACGGTGAGAAGGAGATTGAGCAGCCCGAGTCCGCCCACCACCGTACCGATCTCCTCCGGCATGCCGGTTCGTCTCGCCAGCACCGCCGAGGCCAGGAAAATGGCTGCCAGCGCAGCGTTTGCGGCGGGCCCGGCGACGGCGATCTGGAACTCTGCCCGCGGTGATCGGGCCGGGCTGGAGAGCGCAGCGACCCCTCCGAAGATCCATAAACGAATCGAGCTGGTGTCGATGCCATGACGTCGGGCGGCGAGGGAGTGGCCGAACTCGTGGGCCAGGATCGAGCCGAGGAAGCAGGCAACCCCGGCGATGGCGAGGGCGAGTCGCCACCACAGCGAAAGACCATTGTCGAACCGGGGGAAGACATCGGTGGCCAGAATCCACGAGCCGACGATCGAAACCGCCACGACCGACCAGCTCACCCGAACCGGGATGCCGGACACGCGCCCGAGCGGCACGGACCGCGGCCAACCACTCATGACCCAGATCGTACCGATACGGGTCCGATCGGCACCAACCGCCTCGATGCGGCGGTCGTTCGATCGGCGGTGCCGATCAACCGAGCCGCTTGGGGCGGGCTCTGGTGTGATCCAGAGTTCCGGTGAACGCCCTGCTCACCTGGGTTGACGAAAGCCCGGGTGCGCCGGGGTCGATCGGTGCGGCGATGCTGTGATCGCGGCTAATGAACCACGATGTGGGATCGATGGCGTCGCCGGCCACCGGCCGGTTGAAGAGGTAGCCCTGCATGATGTGCACACCGAAATCGAGCAGTTCCTTGACCTGGTGCTCGCTCTCCACGCCTTCGGCGACGACCTGAAGATCGAGGGCTCGGGCCATGGCGACGACCGCTTCGATGATCGCACGGTTCACCCCCGACCCCATGTCGTCCACAAAGGTCTTGTCCACCTTCAGCGTCGAGACCATGTCGAACTGCTTGATGTAGCTCAACGAGCTCTGACCGGTGCCGAAGTCGTCGATCGCGAGGGTGACACCGAGGTCTCGAATATCGCGCAGGATCGAGAGGCCGGCGAGGTGGTCGACGATCACGTTCTCGGTAATTTCCAGAACAAGCTGGGCCGGGGGAAGCCCGGACCACTCGAGCACGTCGGCCACCAGGTAAGGGAAGTTCCCGTCGAGAAGCTGCTGCTCGGCGATGTTGACCCCCATTTTCACGCCCTGGGCGTCGGGCGACAGGTGGTTCCACACCGCGGCCTGGGCGCACGCCTCGCGCAGCACCAACTCGCCGATCCGGGCCATCATGCCGGTCTCCTCGGCAACGGGCAGGAAGTCGCCGGGTCCGATCAAACCGCGGGTCGGGTGGTTCCAACGCACCAACGCCTCGAATCCGTACAGTCGCTTGCCTTCGACATCGATCAGCGGCTGATAGAAGACGACGAGCTGTTCCATCTCGAGCGCCTGCACCAGATCCCGTTCGATGTCCAGCCGATCGATCACTTGGAGCCGCTGTACCTCGTCGAACACGGCGTAGCCCGACTTCGCCTTCTTGGCCTTGTACATGGCGGCGTCGGCGTCGCGGACCAGATCGTCGGAGCGACGGGTGTCGTCGGGCCTGGCGATGGCGATGCCGATGCTGGTCGAGATCACCTGAGCGCCGCCGTACAGCGACACCGGTTCGGTGAAGGACTTCAGGATCTGCTTGGCTACGGCGAGCACCGACTGCTCCGACAGCAGGTCGCGGCAGACGACGACGAATTCGTCTCCGCCGAACCGAGCCACGAGATCACCGCCCCGAACCGTTCCCTCGAGGCGTTCGGCGACGATGCGCAGGAGTTCATCGCCGGCTTCGTGGCCCATCGAATCGTTGATCACCTTGAACCGGTCGAGGTCGAGGAACAGCACGCCGAGCACGGTGTCGGTCTGGCGGGCCCGAGCGATCGAGTGCTCGAGTTCGGTGAACAGGGCGTTGCGGTTGAACAGCCCGGTCAGCGGATCGTGTTTCGCCTGATGTTCCTGCTGGGCGATGTACTCCTGGGTGTGGCGGGTCGTGTAGTTCTGCCAGAGCGCACCGATCATTCCGCCCAAGCCACCGAGCGCGCCGGAGGCTCCTGCGATGATCAGGCCACTTTCGTCGGTGATGCGGAAGAACAGGAGCGCAACCAGCCACGCCGCGGTCGCGGCGACACCACCGGCGAACACCAGGCCGGGGGACAGCAGAAGTCGGTTTCCGTGCACATCTGACAAAACGGCAGCTTTGGCCTCGACTTGAGTACTCCGTGACCGGTCACTGCGACGGGAGAGCCGGTCCTCAGCGCCCCGAAAAGGGCGGGCGGGAAGCAGACCTGCTGTCAAGCGTTCAGGAATTCTGGCCACCGGTCGAAGAGAACAGTAACCCTTTTCTTCGCCTCTCCGTATGCCTACAACCCCCCGGACTCCAGATATCGCCGTCGGCCGCCATGCGCTCCTGGCTCGCGCTTTCGAGACCTTCGGGTCGGCGATGGCAGGTTTCGTGGAGGAGCGGATGGTCGAGTACATGGGCGACGAAGAGACCACGCCCTGGAATCTGGTCGCCGCCGGCAAGCTGGGACGGACCGATTCCAGCGCCGTGACCGACCCGCTGTTCCAGCTGTTGGTGATCCGCAGGTTCTGGGGACCCGTCTTTGCCGACTTCTTCCGGGAAGACCTCCGCCCCCTCGTCGGCCAACTCGTAGAAGCCCGGAACCTATGGGCCCACTTCAACCTGCCGTCGGAGACGGCGTACTCGGATCGCCTGCTGCTGGCGATGGAGCGGATCGTGGCACCGGTCGCTCCCGAGACCACCACCGACCTCCGCGCACTCCGAACCGAACTTCACGATCCGGTTGCCGGTGACGGCGAGCTCACCGTCGATGCGGCCACCTCGCCCGATTCGGTCGCCCTGGTGGCCCAGCTGCGCAAAACCGAAGCGGCCTTTGAAGACCTTCAACGGCGCTTCGGTGAGCTGTCCGACCAGCTGACCGCAACCCGAAGGGTGGCGGCCGGCAAGCAGCTGAAGCTGACCGCAGCGGAGAATCGGGCCGATGTGATGGCCCGCGAGGCCGAGCGCCTCGAGGCTCGGCTCGAGGCCGAATTGATGAGCCGAACTCGCATGGAGTGGTTGTTCGTCGCCTTCATCACCCTCATGGTCTTGGTGATGACGCTGATCTCGCTCTGAGCGGCGATACGCAACGGCGATGCCTCTGATGCTGAGCCGACGGCGGCTACTGTCGAGCGCCCTATGGGAGTTTTGTCTGAGCCGCTCGACCTGAACGGACCCGCTCGCCGCAGGCCCGATTACCCTGAGGTTCCGGCCGAGTTCGGCATGGTGGTCCGCCATCGAAGTTCGTTCAAGAACGGGACGATCGTCTCAATCGACCCCAACTGGGTGACCCTGAGAGGCGAGGACGGACGGGAGTTCAAGCAGCGCAACGAGCCCGGCGCCTTCTCGTACCGGGGTAAGCCTGTCGCCCTCGTACGCCCGGCGCCCAAGCCGGCCGAGAACGTGATCGTGCAGACCGCATCAGGCTCGGTTGCCGTGCCCGACGCGCCCGCCCGGGTGGCCCGCCCGAGCCGAATCTACGTCGAGGGTCGACACGATGCGGAGCTGATCGAACGGGTATGGGGCGATGACCTCCGCTTCGAAGGGCTGGTGGTGGAACCGTTGCACGGAGCCGACGATCTGGCCGAGCTGGTGCGCGCGTTCGGTCCTCGCCCCGGTCGGCGGCTCGGCGTCCTGCTCGATCACCTGGTCGAGGGGAGCAAGGAGAGCAGGATCGCGGCCGAGGTCGACCACCCTGATGTGTTGATCACCGGTCACCCCTTCGTCGATGTGTGGCAATGCGTGAAGCCGTCGGTCCTGGGAATCAACTATTGGCCCGAGATCGAACGAGGCACCGATTGGAAGACCGCGGTCAGCGCCGAGCTCGGCCTCGACGCCGACCCCGGGATCGCGTGGCAGCAGCTGCTCGCCACCGTCGGGGGCTACAAAGATCTCGAGCCGTCCTTCGTCGGTGCGGTCGAACAACTGATCGACTTCTGCACCGGATAGCGGTCTACTGGGACTCGCGGTCGGTCGGTGCGCCGCTCAGCGTGTTCATGACGACGTCGGCCATCACCGAGTAGCCGAGGTCGTTGGGGTGGAAGCGGTCGCTGGCGATCCGGTCGCGGAGCTTCGACGGGTGTTCGGAATTCCAGATCGGCGCGACCAGTTGGCCGTTGATCCGAGCCTGCTCCCGCAGCGCCCGGTTGGCCAAGCGGGCGCGCTGTGAGGCGCCGGCCACAGGACCGAAAACAGTGCCGGGCGGCAATGCGTCCGAGACCGACCGCAGTCCGGCGCGCAGCGACTGAAGTGCGGGTGTCCACACGATGTCATTGGTGCCGATGCAACAGAAGAACTGGTCGACCGTGCCGACCTGTTCGACCAGCGGGAGCTGACGCTCCAACGCGTCATCCACCCGGGCGCCAGGGATCGCGAGATTGATGACCCGCCAGCGGCGGCCATCCCGCTGCGATAGCGCCTCACCGACCAGCCCCAGCAGTGAAATCGACGGATGCGATGCCCCGATGCCCACAAGGATCGAATCGCCGATGCCGACCAACAACGGTCCGTCGCCCCGCACGGCGGCTTGATTCTGCACGCTCCACCACTCGGTGTAGGGATGAATCTGTGCCGTTGTGCGCCGAGCGCCGGGGAACACAACTCCGATTGCCTTGAGCCCGAGCGAGATTTTGCGAGGCACCAGGTGTGGCAGTTCGTCCACCCCACCGAAGCTATCGACTGGGTACTCTCGCTCCATCGCCATCCTGCTCGACGCTGAGGACCTATCGATGACCCGGCCCGACCGGCCGTTGTTCGCCGACGTGTCGCTCACGATCAGCACCGGCGACCGTCTGGGAGTCGTCGGGATCAACGGCACAGGCAAGTCGACGCTGTTGAGGGTGTTGGCCGGGACGGTCGTCCCCGAATCGGGAACGGTCCGCCGGGGTCGGGATCTCGAGATCGCCGTACTGGATCAGGACGCCCCTCTCCCTCCTGGAACGGTGTTGGATGCGGTGACCGCGACCGGGGCCGAGATGTGGGAATGCGAGGCGACTCTCAGCCGGCTCGGAATGGGCGACTTCTTCGACGCCTCGACCGACGCGCTCTCCGGGGGAGAGAAGAAGCGGGTTTCGCTGGCCGCAGCATTGGTTCAGCCGAGCAACCTGTTGATCCTCGATGAGCCAACCAACCATCTCGACATCGACGGGATCGAGTGGCTCGAGAACCGACTCGACGCCTACCGCGGCGGCCTGGTGCTGGTGACCCACGACCGGCATGTGCTCGATCGGCTGACCACCCACATGCTCGAACTCGACCGCGGCTCCAGCTACTTCCACAGCGGCGGCTACGCCAGCTACCTGGCCCAGAAGGCCGAACGGGCGGCGTCGGCCGACGCCGCCGAGACGGTACGTCGCAACCTGGCCCGCACCGAACTCGCGTGGCTGCGCCGTGGCGCCCCGGCCCGGACGTCGAAACCCAAGCATCGCATCGCCTCGGCCAAGGCGCTGCTCGACGCTCGCCCCCAGGGTCCGGCCCGTCCGGCCGAGCTTCACATGGATTTCCCGACGCCACGGTTGGGCGACATCGTGATCGAACTCGACCAGGTCGTCGGAGCGGCCCCCGATGGCAGGGCCCTGTTCGGTCCGGTCGATTTGACCCTCGATCCCAGAGAACGGTTGGCGGTGCGGGGCCCAAACGGTGCCGGCAAGAGCACGCTGCTCAACATCCTCGCCCGCCGTCAGGACCCGGCGGCGGGGTCGCTCCGCTGGGGTGCGACGGTGGAGCTCGGCTACTACTCCCAGTCCGACCA
>JABDJU010000091.1 GCA_013003325.1 Acidimicrobiales bacterium | reverse complement strand
AGTCTCGCAACCCCGACGAGATCGTACAGTACATGTACAAGAATTGGCCCGGACAGCGGGCCTGAACTTTCAACGATCGGCCAGTTGACAATCGGCCGATCGGCCAATGTCAGGGATCGAAAGCTGTGGCACCTTCGAGACATGACTCTTGGCGGACTGTCCAGAAAGACCACCCGATTCCTCGCCTTGGCGGCGGGCGCTGCCCTTGTGGTCGGCTCCCTTGCGCTCTCGTTCGAACCGCTGGCCGCGATCGCAGTGCTGTTCATTCTCGTTGTGCCCTTCGAGAAGTGGAAGCCCAGGCACCCCCAGCAGAAGATTCGGCGCAAGGACCTCGGCACCGACGTCGCCCATGGCGTCGTCGCTCCGCTCGTGGCGCCCGTCGGGATCTTCTTCGCCGCCCTCATCGGTCTTCTGAGCTTTGGGTGGCTGCCCGGACTCGCCGTCCGGCCGCTGGTCATGATGCTGCCCGGCTGGGCCGCCATGCTTCTCGGCGTGCTGTTGTTCGATGTGGTGATCTACTGGACCCATCGTTTTAGCCACGAAGTGCCGTTCCTGTGGCGATTCCACGCCGTACACCACAGCACCGAAACCCTCGATTGGGTGTCGGGCCTGCGGCAACACCCCTTCGACGGCATCATCCTCGCCCCTGCGTTCGCCTTCCTCCTCGGCGCCGGCTTCACCGGGCAGTTCGCTGGCGCCCTGACGATCATCCAGATCCTCACCGGCCTCTTCCTGCACGCCAACGTGCGCTGGCGGCTCCGCCCGCTGCATCGGCTCATCATCACTCCCGAGTTTCACCACTGGCACCACACCAACGAGCCGAAGGCGATCCACAGCAACTACTCGGTGTTCCTGCCGGTGTGGGACCTGATGTTCGGAACCTACTTCATGCCTTCGAACCGTCGTCCCGAAACCTACGGAATCGACGAGTACATGCCCGAGGGCGTGGCGGCGCAGATGCTCTGGCCATTGCGGGGCATGCACAACCCGTTCAAGATTCTGTGGCGAGCCTTCCGCCACCCGATCCGGTCGATCAAATGGTTGGCGGCCTGGGTTCGGTACCTGACCGGACAGATGTGGCGGACCGCACGTCGTCCCACGGCGAACGTCACCGGTGTGGTGCCCTATCCGCCGACGTCGCCCAGTCGCGGCCCGGTCGAGTCAGAGACCCGCGTTCTGGTCGGCGCCGGACGGTAAACCGACTGCACCAACCCGCCGTCGAACGCGGTGGTCTCGACGTGCTCCCACCACGTGGGCGCAGGAAGCGGACCGAACAAGAGAATCCCGCCGCCGAGGATGACAGGGATGCGCGACAGCACCATCTCGTCGATCAGATCGCTGCGTAGAAACGACGTGACCAGCCGGCCGCCATCGATGTAGAGATCCAGATAGCCGAGGTCGGCGCACTGCTGCACTACCTCTTCAGGGGTGCCGGTCATCAGGCGGACAGAGTTACCGAGCTCAGCCGGCATTTCGGCCAGCGTTGAGCTCGCAACCACGACGGGCTTGTCGTATGGCCACGGCCGGATATGGGATATGGCCTCGAAGGTGCCGCGGCCCATCACCACCGCATCGATCGACGCCATGTGATCGGCGAAACCAAAGTCGGACCCGCTCGGGTTTGGCACGTGCTCGAGCCATTCGAGGTCGTTGTCGGGTCCGGCGATGTAGCCGTCGAGACTGACGGCGATGTAGACCCGTCGCACGCAACTACCTCGGCAGGAGTGTTGCGAACGTGTCGAGCGCCTCCATGACCTCGGCCTCCGGTCCCTGGGGGAGTGAGAAGATGGCCCGCTTCACGCCACGGTCTGCCAGTGATTCGAGTTCTTCCGCATCCGCCTTGGCTGCGAAGATCCCGAGTTCGATCGCATTTGGATCGCGGTCGATCGCTTCACATGCAGCCACGATGTTGTCCCACCCTTTGTCGAGGGTGCGGGTTCCGATCGGCATCCAACCGTCGCAGAACTCGGCGATGTCGGCAGCGGTCTTGGGACCGGCGGTGCCTCCCATCACGATCGGCGGGTGCGGCTTCGTTGTCGGCTTGGGCCACGCCCAGCTCGGTTCGAGGTTGACGAACTCGCCCTCGAACGCCGCTTCTTCTTGGGTCCATAGTGCCTTCACGGTCAGAGCACACTCGCGGAGTCGGGCTCGGCGCTCGGTGTAGTTAACGCCGTGGCTGGCGAGTTCTTCTTTGTTCCATCCGTAGCCGACCCCGAAGATCAGTCGACCACCACTGAGGTAGTCGACGGTGGCCGCCTGCTTTGCGGTCCAGATCGGATCTCGCTGGCCCAGCAGGGTGATGCCGGTCGCCAGTTTCAGCGAGCTGGTTACTGAGGAGATCGCCGCCAGGGCAGTGAACTGCTCGTGGGTTCGCCAGTACTCCTCGGGCAGCGGCGGCGCGCCTTCCCGCCCGCCCCACGGTGTGGTCCGGCTGATCGGAATATGGGAGTGCTCGGGAAACCAAAGTGATTCGAACCCTCGTGCCTCGGCCTCGCGACCGAGGGTCACGGGGTCGATCGTGAGGTCGGTGGGAAAGATCATCAGGCCGAGTTCCACAGCAGTCGAACCTACTGAGACTGTTCGGACCTGTCTATTCGACTTGGTGACCCGCGAATGCGATCGGATCCGGGACGGTGGTCGCCGTGTCGACTACCGCGGTGAGGGCCGGGTCATCGGGTTGGCCGATCGAATCGGGCACAGCCTCGCCGCCGGTGAATTGAGCGAACACTGCTCCCGACAATGAAGCCAGCACGAGGACGGCGAGGATCGTGATCGAACCGATGCGCGAGGCCTGGGGTTGTGGTTTCGCAGCAGCCGAGCTCACCCGTTCTTTGTCGTCGTCATGCCACAAGCCCTGGATATGTGGAAGTACCCACCCTCAGTCGAGGAGGATGTGGGCAAACTCGGCGCCCCCCAGCGATCGGTTCATGTAGTCGAGCGTTCCCGGCCCGTTCAGCTCCTCGACCGCCCGCTTGACCTCGCCCAGCGCCACCCGCAGCAACGCTCCGCCGGTGCTGACGCGGCGCACGCCGAGATCGGCCAGGTCTCCCACCGCGGGCGTCGCCGGCGAGACCAGGGCGTTGACCGGTAGCCCGAGGGCGCAGACCGCGGCGAAATCGTCGGGATCGGACAACCCCGGGGCGTAGAGAACGTCGGCGCCGGCGTCGGCGAAGCGTTGCAGACGGGTCAACGTGTCGTCGATCGGAGCCTCCGGCTCGTACAGGTGACGCTCGGCCCGGGCGGTGAGCAGCATGCCGTGCCGCTTCGTTGCTTCGGCGGCAGCGGCGACTCGCTCGGCGGCGCTGTCGGTGTCGTCGATCCTTTCGGTTGACGGGTCATAGTCCTCGATGCTGCATCCGGCTGCGCCTGTGTAGCCGAGCGCGGATACGAAGTCTGCAACCTCGGCAGGACCAGAACCGAAGCACCGTTCGCTGTCGACGTTCAGGGGAACGCCGGCTGATCTGGCCAGCAGGGCGGCGTGTTCCAACAACTCATCGGCGACGATTTCGTAGTCGTCGCGACCGAGGGTTGCGGCGAAGCCCGAACTGGTCGTGGCAACCGCATCCAATCCTGCGGCGGCCATCACCCGCGCCGATGCCACGTCCCACGCGTTGGGCATCACGAAGAGACCGCCCGAGTGAAGCTCACGGAATCGGGCTCGCAGCTCCGACGGGTCGAATCGGTCGGTGGTCATTGCTGAATCCTAGGTGTCCAGGATCTTCTGCACCGCCCCTGATATCGGGGCGGCGCCGGTGGCGGCGTAGTCGTCGTGACGCTGTTCGATGTGTTCGGGGTCGTAGCGGTAGTTGACCATCATGGCCAGGCTTCGGTCCCAGCCGGTCGGGGTGGGATTGGCCCACCAGTTGATGCGATTGACTTCGGC
>JABDJU010000237.1 GCA_013003325.1 Acidimicrobiales bacterium | reverse complement strand
ATGGAGGAGTACCTGATGCGGGTCGGCATCCCGTACAAGGTGATCGGCGGAACCCGGTTCTACGACCGGAAGGAAATCAAGGACGCTCTCGCTTACGCCAAGGCGGCGGTGAACCCCAGCGATGAGGTGGCGGTCAAACGGGTTCTCAACACCCCCAAGAGGGGAGTGGGCGACACGAGTGTCGCCAAGCTCGATACCTTCGCAGCCCAGAACGGCATCTCCTTCTTCGATGCCTTAGAACGGGCCGACGAAGCAGGAGTCAGCGGGCCGGCTATCCGGGGCATCGCCCGCTTCCTGCAACTCCATCACAGCGCCACGCTCGAGGCAGAGAAGGGGCCGGTGGAGCTGCTCGAAAGGGTGCTCAACGACAGCGGCTACGTGGCCGAGCTCGAAGACGAACGATCGGTGGAGGCCGAAAGCCGACTCGAGAACCTTCAGGAGCTCATCGGCGTCGCCCGCGACTTCGAAACGGTCGACGAGTTCCTCGAACAGGTGTCGCTGGTGTCCGACGCCGACGGGATCGAAGACGACTCGGGCGTGCTGCTGATGACCGTGCACTCGGCCAAGGGGCTCGAGTTCCCGGTGGTGGCCGTGATCGGGATGGAAGATGGAGTGTTTCCCCACATCCGGGCGCTGACCGAGCCCAAGGAGATGGAGGAGGAGCGTCGCCTCTGCTACGTGGCCCTCACCCGAGCCCAGGAGCGCCTGTATCTCGCCAACGCCCAGCAGCGGATGCTGTTCGGCAGCTCCCAATACAACCCGCCCAGCCGGTTCCTCGATGAGATCCCAGGCGGCTTGGTCAGCCCGGCCGAGGGGAGCCGAGCCAAGAAGCGCAAGCTGTCAACCAGCTTCGGCCGGCGGATCGGCTCAATCGAGGACGCCGAATCGTTCCGCAGCGGCGGGTTCGCCACCGGACCGGCTGCGTTCGGGGCCCGTGAGCGCCAGATCGACTCGGCGTTGAAGTCCGGCGCAGGGCCCGGCAAGGAAAGCCCGTTGCGTATCGGTGACGACGTTCGCCACAACAGCTTCGGCGACGGGGTCATCCTCGATATTGCCGGTTCGGGCGAAAAGGCTGAGGCGACAATCCGGTTCCCCGGCGTCGGCGAAAAGGTGTTGCTGTTGGCCTGGGCCCCGCTACAGAAGATCGACTGAGGTCAGATCTGAATCGGCTGCGGGGCTGATGCCCGGTCGATGTACCGGGTGTGGGTGATCACCTGAGGTGCGCTGTTCCGGCCAACGGTGTTCTGGACAACACTGTTCTGGACAACACTGTTCTGGACAACGCAGTGGAGCTCGTACCCGATCGGGTCGTTGATCACGGCCGGGACCGCAGCGTTGGAGAGGTCGAGGTTCACATGCAGGGTGGTGGAGATGCCGACCGAGGCGGGGCAGCTGCCGACCCGGGTGACGATAGAGCGGTGGTAGTGGCCGGCGATGACCCTGGTCGGGGGGTGGGCTAGGAGCACCTCTTGAAGCTGTTCCATTCCTTTGAAACCCGCCGCGTCCATCCAGTCGATACCGGTGAGGAACGGCGGATGATGCATCGCCACGATCGTGGCTCCCTCGGCGGCCTCGATGTTGTCGGCCAGCCAATCGAGCCGTTCGAGGTCGACATGGCCGCCGGGTTGACCGGGGGCGGTGGAGTCGAGTCCGATCACGGTGACGTCGGTGCCCGGAACGACCTGGGCCCAGCTGGCATGGTTGTCCGCCCAGGGCATGTGGGGAAACGCCGACCGCAGAAGCTCGGGGGAGTCGTGGTTGCCCGGCAGCGGCCAGAACGGAAGCACCAGCTCGCCCATGATCTCGACCAACCGGTCGTAGGCCGGCTGCTTGCCACACTCCACCAGGTCGCCGGTGCCGATCACCACCGCCGGTGGCTCGCTCTCTGAATTGAGCGACCTCAGCGCGGTGCGGAGCCGCCGGGCGTTTTCATCCCAGTAGGCCTGGCCCGGTCCGTGGTCTCCCACGCTCACATGCGTATCTGTCAGCTGGGCAAGAACAACCGGTTCAGAACGCACTGTGATGTCACCTCCGCAGCCACAATCGTAACGGATGTCCTGCGGCCGGTGAACCCGGGATCTCAGCCGATGGCTGCGGCCCGACCCCAACCCCTTGCGATCCGGGCCAGAATCGGGCCGAACAGTGCGTGCATGAGCGGGATCGACATCCGACCCTTCAACCCCGGCGTGGGTTGGAGGGCGAAGCGCATGGCGACGGTGGATCCACCGTGGTCGGCCGAGTCGACCGCCCAGCTCCCTTCCAGCGTCAGCAGCGGGTAGGGGTAGCCGTCGGCGTCGGTCTCGACTTCGATGTCGTAGCGGCGGCCCTCGTCCCACAGCGTGCACGTCTCGGACCAGCTTCGGCCTGCACCATCGCTACAGGTGCGCCGCAACCCCGGCCCGTTCGGGGTCAGACCCTCAGCGGAGCTGAGGTTCAAGGCCAGCTCGGCATAGAGCTCGTGGTCGGTCATCACGGGCCAGAGTTGGCCGGGCTCGACCGGGAGGCGACGCTGATAGTGCACCACCTCCACCGGCGGGGTTTGGTCGAGCGCTGCGTGGTGCTGCGGCACTGCGGCCATGGCGTCGTTGAGGCGGCGGAGGGCCCGGAACTGGCCGATACCGAGGGCGAGTACGACCACGGCGACCACTCCCATCACCACGATGCCGACCGTCGACAGCCATCCCTTGGCTACGAGGGCGACGGTGGCTACGACCCAGCCGAGATCGGCGATCGAGATGGCGCCGGCCAGGCGGCGGAGCATGCTCACCCGATCACCGGCGAGAATGAACAGAGAGGCGGCGAAAGCCAGGAGGCCGACTCCGACCGAGCGGACCAGCCACGCTGGTTCGACCCCGACCAACTCTGCGATCGGTTCGGCAGCAATCGTGGCGATCAGGCCGGTGGTGAGGGAAAACTCGCTGTTCAGTCGCAGAAGGTTGCGGAGTTTGGTGGCGCGGAGCCGGGCGGTGAACAGCTCGGGGGGACCGCCGAGGAGGGTGTCGGGTTGGTTCAGGTCGATCAGTGTTCTGCTCATACGACCCATCCTCGGTCCGGAACTGTTGTCATGGCCATGACCTGGCAGGTAATGGCTCGCCCGGCCTGGTCGTGTCATATTCGACCCATGGCGACCGCGGTCCAGACGTTCGGCTCCACACTGCGTTGGTGGCGCACGAACCGGCGCTATAGCCAGCTGCAGCTGGCCATCGAGGCCGAAGTTTCGAGCCGGCACATCAGCTTCCTGGAAACCGGCCGGGCCAAGCCGAGCCGGGAAATGGTCGTGCACCTGGCCATCGCCCTCGACCTTTCGCTGCGCGACCGCAACGCCCTTCTCGACGCCGCCGGATATGCGCCGGTGTATCCGCACAGCGCTCTCGATGCTCCAGAGATGGACGATGTGCGCCGGGTGCTCGGCCAGATACTCGCCGCCCACTCACCGAACCCGGCCGTGGTTGTGGACCGAAGAGGCGAGTTGATCGACGCCAATACGGCCGCCTTCGCCCTGATCGGCGCCACCGTCGCCCCCGACAGTGCGGCGCTGACTCCCAGCGTCAACATCAACCGACTCGCCCTACATCCCGAGGGCATCAAACCCAGAACCGCAGATTGGGAGCTGGGCGCGGCCAACGTGCTCCAGCGCCTGGAACGGGAACAGGCCCATCGTCCGGCCGACGAACAGCTGGAGGCGCTTTTGGCCGAGATGCTGTCGTACCCCGGGGTCGAGGAGCTTCGTCGCCACGCGGCCCTACCGACCGGCGCCGACCTGCTCGTGCCGCTGGAGGTCAACACCTTCGACGGCGCCACGATTCGGCTGGTGTCGACCGTCGCCACGATCGGCGCTCCCTACGACGTCACGCTCGACGAGCTTCGCCTCGAGACGTTCTTCCCTTCCGACAACGCCACCCGTGACGTGCTGGCCCGCTGGCAACCCGACGGTGAGGCAGGCGGCGCCGGACCGACCGGTTGAACGGCGGGGCTGCGATACTTCACAGTCATGCCGATCGCGCCCAACAGGAAGAACCCCGCCAATCAGGCTGCGGTCATCGCAATCGCCGGTGTGCTCGGGGCCGTTGCCATCGCATTCCTTCTGACCCGTATCGCCAGTCAGGCGAGTGAGGGCGAAATCCAGCTCAACATCGGCGACGACAAGTTCTTTGTCGGTGACGCCGAAGACCTTGCTCAGAAGATCGACGACGAGGACGTGTTCGGTGGCGACCCGCTTTTGATCTCGGGCTTAGGGAACGACCGCGACGTGTACGTGCAGCACATCGGGGAAGATCCACTGGCCGGGTGGCTGGTGTTCGCGGTACGGCCCGACGACGCCACCCGCGACTGCTTCGTGGTGTGGGATCGAGATCGGTCCGAGTTCGTGGGCAACGACGTGTGCCCTGACCTGGTGTACTCCGAAGACGGCCGAGGTCTGCGACAGTATCCGGTGGAAATCATCGACGGCCAGGTGGTCGCCACCATCGCTGGCTAGTCTTCCGGCCCTTCGCCAGTGGACTCATAGCTCAGCTTCTTGGGATTGGGGAACAGCAAGACCCGCGCAACGGTGAGACCCGCCGCCAGGAGCGGGCCGACTACGAGAGCGGCGTATCCCAGGTTGCCGAGATAGGCCAGCGCGACGATGAGCGCAGCGAGTGCGAACAGACGATCGGACACGACCTCGGTGATCGGTCGGCCCTTCAATGCCCGAGGGCTCCAGTCGTGGAAGTCGAGACGTTCCTGTTCGTAGGGCGTAAGCATGACTGGTGACTGCCCGGAACCGTCCGAGTTCAAACCGGGTCTACCGAATAAGCCTGTGAACAGTGCAAATGGGCAGGTCGCACGCCGGCTGTCACACCGGCGATGATCAGCGTCGGGGAACTGCGTGCGGACGAGCCACGCTGGGTACAGTCGGACGCCATGGACCTGCTCGAATACCAAGGCAAGCAGTTCTTCGCCCAGTACGGAATCCCAGTTTCCGACGGTGAAGCAACCGGAGATGTGGAAGAAGCGGTAGCGATTGCCAACCGGGTCGGCTACCCGGTTGTGGTGAAGGCGCAGGTTCACACCGGCGGGCGCGGCAAAGCCGGCGGTGTGAAGCTCGCCGAGAACGAGGTCGAGGCCCGAGAGCACGCCGGCAACATCCTCGGGCTCGACATCAAGGGCCACATCGTGAAAACCATCTGGGTCGAGAAGGCCAGCGACATCGCCGAGGAGTACTACGCCAGTTTCACCCTCGACCGTTCGGCCAAGCAGTACCTCGGGATGCTCAGCGCCGAAGGTGGTGTCGAGATCGAGACGGTGGCTGAAGAGAACCCCGACGCCATCGCCAAGATCCATGTCAACCCCGCCGAGGGGCTCTCCGAGGCGCAGTGCCGCCAGTGGGTTGTGGCCGCCAATCTCAATCCCGATGCGACCGAAGGTGCGGTTGACATCTTGATGAAGCTGTACGAGGCGTATGTCCAGGGCGATGCCGATCTGGTCGAGATCAATCCGTTGATTCTCAAACCGACGGGCGAAGTGCACGCACTCGACGCCAAGGTGAGCCTCGACTCCAACGCCGACTTCCGCCATCCCGATTACGAGCAGTACGACGCCACCCAGCCCCGCGACGAACGCGAAACGGCGGCCCACGAGAAGGGCCTGCAGTACGTCGGGCTCGAGGGCACCGTCGGCGTGATCGCCAATGGAGCCGGCCTGGCCATGAGCACCGTCGACGTGGTGAACCAGGTCGGCGGCAAGCCGGCCAACTTCCTCGACGTCGGAGGCGGCGCCAACGCCGACATGTTCGCCGACGCCATGAACGTGATCAACAACGACCCCAGCGTGAAGAGCATCTTCATCAACATCTTCGGCGGCATCACGCGCGGCGAAGAGGTGGCAAACGGAATCCTCGAAGCGATGGAACGGGTGTCGATCGACGCTCCGATCGTGATCCGGCTCGACGGAACCAACGCCGACGAGGGCCGAGCGATCCTCGAACCACGATTGAACGACAAACTGATGATGGAACCCACCATGCTCGAGGCCGCCCGCCGTGCGGTCGAGCTGGCCGAGTAGAAGACAGGGACCAGACGATGAGCATCTTTCTCGACGAGAACACCAAGGTCATCTATCAGGGCCTCACCGGATCAACCGGCCGCTACTACGGCCTTCTCAATCGCGACTATGGCACCCAGGTAGTCGCCGGCACCCACCCGAAGAAGGCCGGCACCGATGTCGACGGCATCCCGATCTATGCGACGGTGGCCGAAGCGGCCGCTGCCACAGGCGCCACCGCCACCTGTATCTTCGTGCCGGCCCCCGGTGTGAAGGGAGCTGTGCTCGAAGCCGCCGAAGCCGGGATGGAGTTGGTGGTCGTGATCACCGAAGGAGTGCCAGCCCACGACGAGGCCTACTTCTACAACGTGGTCAAGCGTGACCACCTGAACACTCGGATCCTCGGCCCCAATTGTCCCGGCCTGATCAGCCCCGGGAAGGCCAACGTCGGCATCACCGCCGGCCACATCGCCAAGGCCGGCGGGCCGGTCGGCATTGTGAGCCGTTCCGGCACCCTCACCTACCAGGCCCTGTACGAACTCAAGCAGAAAGACATCGGCGTCACCACCTGCGTGGGAATCGGTGGCGACCCGGTGCCGGGCACCTCGTTCATCGACTGTCTCGAGGCTTTTGAATCCGACCCCGAAACCAAAGCGGTCATGATGATCGGCGAAATCGGCGGTTCGGCCGAGGAAGAGGCCGCCGAGTTCATCAAGAACCACATGAGCAAACCGGTCAGCTCCTACATCGCCGGTGTCACCGCACCTCCAGGCAAGAAGATGGGCCACGCCGGCGCCATCGTGTCGGGTGGCAAAGGCACCGCCCAGGCCAAGATGGAAGCCCTCGAAGCAGCCGGTGTCCGGGTGGGCCATAACCCCACTGAAGCCGGCGAGCTCATGGCCGCCATCGTTCGAAGTCTCTGATCTCTGCCTCCGCTCGCCTCCAGCCCGTGGGAGCGAACGCTCTCGTCCCTGTGGCTCGCGACCGCATCGCTGTTGGCCGAGGTGGTCGGGTCGCTCCGCAGCAGCCTCACGTGCTCACCGTGGCCCTCTTACTCGAGGGCGGGGTCGGTGCAGCCGGCGACGCCGCCGGTGCCGCCGGTGGGGGTGAAGGTTCGGTTCTGGTCGTTGGGGGCGACACCGCTTTCGTTTGTCGAGAGGAACCGTTCGACGGCGTTGGCCAAGGCTTCGGCAGCTACCTCGACGTATTCGTCGGAGGCGAACAGCTCGGCCTCGGACGGGTTGGCGAGGTAGCCGAGCTCGGCCAACACTGCGGTGGTCTCGGGTCGCCGGATCATTCCGTAGCTCTCGGTGCCGTCGGGTTTGAGCACGCCGAGCACACCGGCGTCGGCCGCCGACACCCAGTCGACGTCGTCGAAGGCCGACAGCGCCTCGAGCACCTCTTCCTGGATGAGGCCGCCCAGTCGGGCCGACTGCAGCGACGCTGTCTGGTAGAAGATCTCAGAACCGGGGGTGTCGCTGTCGGCGAGCACCGGGGCGTTGTGATGAATCGAGATCAGCGCCTCGGCCTTGAGCGTGTCGGCGATCTGGGCCCGGGTGATCAGGGGTACCCGATAGTCGTTGGTCCGGGTCAGAGCGACGGTGAAGCCGCGTTCTGAGATCCGCAGGGCAGTGAGCTTGGACAGTCGGAGGTTGAGGTCTTTCTCGGTCAGCCCGTTCGGTCCCACCGCACCGGTTTCGATCTCGCCGCCATGGCCGGGATCGAGCACCACGTCGACTTCCCGCAGCGGGGTTCCGAAGGTGAGGGTGGCCTGTTCCTGGCAGGGGGTTTGCACCAGGTAGCCGCCTTCGCCGACCTCCAGTATCGGCACTACCACCCCGGTGGGCGTGATCAGCGCCAGCGGCTCGCCCGGATCGGCGGTTGTGGGGGGTGTAGGCCCCGTGGTGCTGACAGCCGTGGTCGGCGTCGCAGCTTGCACGGCGTCGGGAGGGAGCAGGAAAGGCCGCTCGTCGCTGGCGCAGGAAGCCAGCGTCAGGGCCAGGCCGAGCCCCAGGGCCGTGCCTTTACGAAGCTTGGGGGACGACGCCATAGTCAGAGCATTGTGTCACTTGGGCGTACCCCTGGCTGGTCAGTGCCGGAACTGGCGTTCGCCGGTGAAGATCATGGCCACGTTGCGCTCGTTGGCGGCGGCGATCACATCGGAATCGTTGATCGATCCGCCCGGCTGCACCACCACCGCAACGCCGGCGTCGGCGGCGGCATCGACGCCGTCGCGGAACGGGAAGAACGCATCGGAGGCGGCGGCGCCTCCCTTGGCCCTTCCGTCGGCCTTGGTGGCGGCCAACATCGACGACTCGACCCGGTTTTGTTGGCCGGCGCCGATTCCGAAGGCGGTTCGGTTCTTCACCATCACGATGGCGTTGGAACCCACCGCAGCGCAGACCCGCCAGGCAACCTCAGCGTCGAGAAGTTCGAGCGGAGTAGGGGCCCGGTCGGTGACGACCTTCCACTCGTCGGGTTGTGAGCGCAGCTCCGGGTGATCCTGCAGGAGGAACGAATCGGACAGCTGCCGCACGTGAAAGCGCCGGTTGGTCGTTGCCGACGCTTCGAGGAGCCGGGTGTTCTTGCGTTTGGCGATCAACCGATCGATCACCCCGGGTTCATAGCCGGGAGCGATCACCACGTCGGCTTGAGCCGCTGCTTCCATCGCTTCGACGGTCGTGTCGTCGATCGGGCGATTGAGCGCCACGATGCCACCGAAGGCGGAGCGCGGGTCGCAGGCGAAGGCCTGCTCATAGGCAGCTGCGAGGGTGCTCGCCACCGCAACGCCACACGGGTTGCCGTGTTTGATGATCGCGACCGTGGGCTCGTCGGGGGAGAGGTTGTTGGCCAGTGACCAGGCTGCGTCGGCGTCGAAGATGTTGAGGTACGACAGGTCAACCCCGGCGTGTTGGATAACGGAGTCCCACCACGATGGCTTGCCATTGACCGAATAGCGAGCCCCGGCCTGATGCGGGTTCTCGCCGTAACGGAGGTCGGCAGCTTTGGTGAGCCCCACCGGGACGAGGTCGGGCAGTGGCCTAGGGGTCTCGTCGTCGAGCACGGTCGAGGTCTGACCGTCGAGCCATTCGACGATGGCAGCGTCGTACACGGCGCTGTGAGCGAAGGCCTTGCGGGCCAGTCGGCGACGGGTGGCGGCCTTGGTTTCACCCTTTTCCTTGAGTTCCTTGATCACCGCTGGGTAGTCGCCAGGGTCGACCAGCACGGTGACAAAGGCATGATTCTTGGCGCCGGCCCGGATCATTGCCGGTCCGCCGATGTCGATCAGTTCGATGCTCGGATCGGTGTTGAACGGGTAGAGATTCCCCACGACGATGTCGATGAACTCGATCCCGTTGTTCTCCATGTCGGTGAGATGGGTGGGGTCGCGGCGATCGGCCAGCAAACCACCGTGCACGTAGGGGTGCAGGGTGACGACCCGGTGACCGAGCATCGGCTTCACCCCGGTGAAGTCGGCAACGTCGGTGACCGGGATTCCAGCGCCTGAGATCGCAGCTGCGGTTCCGCCACTGGAGATCAGTTCAACTCCGAGCGAATGGAATTCGGCTGCCAGATCGGTGATACCGGTCTTGTCGAAGACCGAAAGCAGGGCACGCATTTGGATCAAGCTATCTCGCGATGTGACGAGAAACGTCCTGCGACCGGCCGAGGTCCAGCGGTAGCGTGATCAGGATGGATCTCCCCCCCGACTCTCCGTCACAGTCGGTACTGGGCCTCGGGATCCGGCTTGTGGTGCGCATGTATCGGATGCACCCACTGTCGGCGTCGGTGGCGATCGTCGGCGCGCTCCTGACCGCCCTGGGGATCGTCGGGTCCACAGTGGTGATCGGCCGGGTCACCGACGACATCGTTCTGCCGGCCTTCGTCGATGGCGCCGATGTGACCCTTACCGACGCCCTATGGGGTGTGGCGGCGGTGGTCTTGGTGGCGATGATCCGCTCGGTTGGAACGGTGATGCGGAGATACTTCGCCGGGATGACCACCCAACAGGTGGAACGAAGCTTGAGAGAACGCCTCAGCCGCTACTACCTCGAGCTGCCGATGGAGTTCCACCAACGATCGATGGCCGGGCGCCTGCTGGCCCATGCCGACAACGACACGATGATGGCAACCAACGTGTTGGATCCGGTCCCCTTCACCCTCGGCACGTTCTTCCTCATGGTGTTCGCGGCGATGTCCCTGCTCACCATCGATCTCCTGATCGCCACCGTGGGTCTGTTGATCTTCCCGGCCATGTACACGATCAACCGGATCTACACGTCGCGGGTCGAAGGACCCACCGCAGCGGTGCAGGCAGATGTTGGCCGGGTCAGTGCGATGGCCCACGAAAGCTTCGACGGCGCGCTGGTGGTGAAGACCCTCGGACGGGCCCAGCAGGAGTCGGACCGCTTCGAGGTCGTCAGTTCCCGGCTGCGGGACGACCGAATTCGGGTGGGCAACATCCGGGCCGTGTTCGAAGCGGTGCTGGACGCACTGCCCAGTCTGGGGATTGCGCTGGTCGTGATCATCGGAGCGTTCCGAATCGAGTCCGGGGCGATGACCGGCGGCGAACTGGTGCAGGTGGCCGCCCTCTTCACCCTGCTGGCCTTCCCGATGCGGGTGCTGGGCTACTTCCTCGAAATGGTGCCGAGATCGGTCGTGTCGCACCGACGACTTCAGACCGTGTGGAATGAGGCTCTCCCCGAACCGAATGGCAATCAGCTGGTTCCACCAGCTGATCAGACCGGACGACTCGTGCTCGACGGGGTCAACTACACCTATCCAGGTCTCGCCCGGCTCGACGACAACGAGGACGCTCGTTCGACCCCTCGTCTCGACCAGCGACGAGCTCCCGGGCCGACGTTGATCGACGTCAGCTTTCACGTTGACCCTGGAGAGGTGGTCGCCATCGTCGGGGGCACCGCGTCGGGCAAGTCGACGTTGTGCTCGTTGATTGCCGGACTTATCGACCCGGTGAGCGGGTCGATAGAACTCGACGGCCTCGAGGTGGGGGAGCTCGACCCCGAAACCCGAACCTCCCACGTTGCGCTGGTCTTCCAGGAGTCCTTCCTCTTCGCCGACACCGTCGCCGAGAACATCGCCTTTGGCCCACCCGATCCCAACCGCCTCGTGACATCGGCTCGGATCGCGGCGGCCGATGGGTTCATTTCGGAACTGCCCGAGGGCTTCGACACGGTGGTGGGGGAACGGGGCGTCACACTGTCTGGTGGTCAGCGGCAGCGGATCGCGCTGGCGCGAGCGCTGTATCGGCGACCGGCACTGATCGTGCTCGACGACGCCACGAGCGCGGTCGACCCGGTCGTCGAACAGCGCATCCTGCAGCTGCTTCGCTCCGAACTCGACACGACGGCGGTGATCGTCGCCCAGCGCCTGTCCACCATCGAGCTGGCCGATCGGGTTGTGTATCTCGAGCGAGGTCGCGTGGCCGGCGTGGGCACTCATGTGGAGCTGCTCAACCTTGCCAAGTATCGCTCGCTGGTCGAGGCCTACGAGGAGGCGGCGCTATGACCGCGACGGTCGATCCGACCGACACTGCGTTGCCCGAGCGCAGGTCGGCCTCGCCCTATGATCCCGACGAAACCGAGGGTGCCCTCAGCGTGATCCGGCGCGGCATTGCGGCCTCGCCCGCTCTCAACCGCGGTATCTGGCTCACCGCAGCCATGGGCCTCAGCGTGGCGCTCGGCCAGCTGGCTGTTCCCGTTTTGGTTCAGCGCGCCCTCGACCAAGGCGGGCTCACCACCGCCGGCGAGGCCGACACCTCGGTCGTGATACGGCTCGTTGTGATCGTCGTCGGGGTCGTGATCGTTGCCGCCTTCGCCAACTGGCGGACCCAGAAACGGCTGCTCCAGCGAGCTGAAGAGACCTTGTTCGATCTGCGGGTCAGAGCCTTCGCCAAGGTTCATCAGCTCTCGGTGGCCGACCACAACGACACGCGTAAAGGGATCCTGCTGGCCCGGGTCACGAGCGACATCGAGGCACTGGCCCAGTTCGTCCAATGGGGCTTCTTTATCTGGGTGACCAGCCCGGTCTTGATCATCGGCATGCTCACCGTGCTGGCCATCTACTCGTGGCCGCTCGCCCTGCTTGTCGCCGTCGCCTTTGCCCCGGCGTTGCCACTGATGCGGTGGGTTCAACGGCGGCAGCTGGCCGCCAACGATCTTCACCGCACCGCCGTCGGCCAGATGCTCTCGTCGTTCAGCGAGGCGGTGACCGGAGCCGCCACCATCAGGGCCTACGGAGCCCAGCGCCGCCAGGCCGAGCACTTGAGCCGCAGCATCAACCATCGCTACCGCACCAAGCTCAGGGCCAACCGATACATGGCGCTGGTGTTCGTGATCTCCGACTTCTTCGCCTCCCTGGCATTTGGCGCAGTGCTGATCCTCGGTCTTCAGTACCGCGACGAGCTCGGTCTCGAGGCGGGCGAACTGGTGGCGTCGTTGTTCATCGTCACCCTGATCGCCGGCCCGATATCGACGCTGAGCGAGGTGCTCGATCAGACCCAGAGCGCGGTCTCGGCCTGGCGCAAGGTTTTGCATCTCGTCGACTCGCCGGTGGATGTGGCCGACCCGGTGCCGGGG
>JABDJU010000217.1 GCA_013003325.1 Acidimicrobiales bacterium | reverse complement strand
AATTCGGGAACTGCTCCTGCACCACATTTTGAAACAGAAGCGTGGCCGCAACCGCCACGAAGAAGGGTGCGACGTAGATGCCAACCCGCAACCCTGCGGCCAGCAATGGTCGAGAGGTCCACCGGTTCTCGTGTTCAAACGCCATCTCGGTGAATCGACCGAATCACGAGTCGACTTGACAGTGTGTGCACATCTACCCACGGGTGTGGAGCGCGTGTCAGTAGTCCGGACGGGGTTCAGTTGCCTCGCGGCCACCGGTTGCAGGAAGCGCGGCCTTGACCCGTTGCTTGGCCATCTGGGCACGCCATGAACGCACTTTCACGCCGTTGCGGTAGCGGTCGCCCACCGTGCGGTTGGTTGCCTCACGGAACAGCTCGACGATCTTTCTGGTGTCGTCGCGGGCCTCGCTCACGAACATGGGCCGGAAGAATTCGTAGCGGATCTCGGCCGGCTCGACACTGCCCGATTCACCAAAGGTCGGGCAGTCGATGTAGACGGGAACAATCTTGGTGTTCGTCTCTACATACGCCTCGAGCGTGCGCCGATTCGGCTCGTGAATGTAGAGCGTGTTCCCGTTCTTTGAGGTCACGTTGTGCCTGGCTATCAGCGACATCACCGTCTTGGAGCCCTCGGTGGTGCGAACTGCCTCGAGGATCCTGAGACCGTACGTGTTCTTGCGTTCGCGATACTGCCGGACCGACTCGGTCGGACTGCCATCGAGCCGAGGCACCGTCTGAACGACCGAGGAGATTCTGCGAAGAGTGTCGATCACCGGGATCTCGCCCTGGCCGAGGTCGAGCCCGATTTGAGAGATCATCTCGCTGACCACCTGCACCGTGGTCGATCTGTGCCCAATGTTGACCCGGCCCAGGGTCTCGGCCAGAACCGGAACGTCGGTGAACTGCCCGTGATCGGTGAGAAAGACAGCGGACTCGCCGGCGTCGATCCAACCTCGGAGCCCATGTTTTCGAATGAATGCGTCGAGGTCTTCGCTGAATCGCTCGTGGCTCTCGGGGGTGACAATGATGTCCAGCAGGGCTTGGTCGATTCCTCCGCTGTCGTCGTGGGTATGCAGGGTCTGGGCCATGTCGAAGCGAGCTGCATCGAATTCTCGCAATGCGAATGCCGGGAACCGGGTGGCGATCGTGTGGGCGTAGATGTCGTAAAGGGCGCGTTCGGGCAGCTCTTCCATCCAGCGGTCAGGTGCGTCGGAGGCGGGGATTCGATCTGCGATCCCACCACCTTACGACGCCGGCAACCACGCAGTGGGCGAGACCGTACTTCTGGCCGAGCTCACTTGGGACCAATGGCCGAGGACAGCGGCAACGCCTGTAACTAGCGTCTAGGTATGGCAACGCAACCGTCCACGTCAACCACGGACACGTCAGGCGGTTGGCTCCCGCCCCGCTGGTTCATCAAGCTGGCGTGGAAGACACACAAGGCCCTCTACCGATGGAGCGGCGGCCGCTTCGGGCTCAGGGCACCCAAACCCGACACCTACGGGCTCGCTCAACTCACAACGATCGGTCGCAAGTCCGGCCTTGAGCGCAGCATCATGTTCGGCTACTTCGAAGAAGGCGACGACCTGGTGACCATGGCTATGAACGGCTGGGGCTCTCCAGAGCCAGCGTGGTGGCTGAACCTTCAAGCCAACCCTGACGCCAAGGTGGTTACCGTCGATGGACCCCGCACTGTTGTCGGCCGGGCCGCCGAGGGCGAGGAGCGAGATCGACTCTGGGACCGCTGGCGACACTACGACAAGGACCTCGACGGCTGGGCGTCCCGCCGACCCACCGAAACTGCGGTCGTGATTCTCTCCCCCGCCCCCTCGTAGCTCACCTAGACCGCGGCGATGCCCGACGCGCTGAAGGACAACCTCAACGACGAGCTGGTCGCCGACCTGCGCGACCGTCTGGAGTCGATCGAGCCACGTCGATTCGACCGCGCTCGCTTCGTCGCTGAAATCAGCCCGACGCTGCACGACCTGGAGCTGAAGGATCGGGTCGCCCTGGTAGCCGACGCCATCAGGGTTTCCATTGATGCGGAGTATCCGGACGCGCTGGCGGCGGTGGTAGCCGTGTCGAAAACCGAGTTGAACCCGTGGGCGGGGTGGGCGCTGTGTTCGTTCATCGAGCGTCACGGACTCGACCATCCAGAGCCTTCACTCTCCGCCATGGAGACCGTCACCAAAGCCTTCAGCTGCGAGTTCGCCATCCGCCCGTACCTCGACCGGCATCTCGAGCTCACGACCCGCTTCCTCCGGCGCTGGGTGACCAGCTCCGATGAGCACGTGCGACGGCTGGTGTCGGAAGGGACCCGACCGCTGCTCCCTTGGGGACCGAGGGTCGCTGCTCTCACCGAAGATCCCACGATCGGCCTTGAGCTGGTGGGCCAGCTTCGCCACGACGAGTCCGAGACGGTGAGGCGATCGGTGGCGAACCATCTCAACGACATCGCCAAAGCCGACCCTGCCCTCGTCGTAGAAACGCTCACCGAGTGGATCGAAGATGACCCTCCCGTGAACGACAAGATGGTGCGTCATGCGCTTCGCACCCTCGTGAAGCAGGGTCACCCCGGAGCGCTGGGGTTGCTCGGCTTCACCATCGACCCGCATGTGAACGTGATGGCCTTCACGTGCGAACCCGACTCGGTCGACCTCGGAACGCAGATCGCACTCGCGGCCACGATCGCCTCGACAGCACCCGAGGCGCAGCTTCTCGTGGTCGACTTCGTCATCCACCACCGCACCGCCCGAGGAGGCACCTCACCCAAGGTGTTCAAGTGGACCACGCTCGATCTCGCCCCAGGCGAAGAACAGACCATCATCAAGCGGCGCCTCATCCAAAACGCGTCGACACGAACCTACTACCCGGGCGAACACGTGGTGGAACTCCAGATCGCCGGCCGCACGCAAGCGACCACCAGCTTCACCATCCGAGCGGGGACACCCTAGAGCCCGCTCCAACCGGCGGCGACGGCGTGTCGACAGCGGAAACGCTCCGCCCACGTAGAATCTGAAACGGGAGATCGAGACATGTGGCGCATCAGGCCGGTTGCAGTCGAGGACACCGAGCAGGTTCTGTCTCTCGCCGCATCTCTGGGGCCGGGTATGACAACCTTCCCGCCCGATCCCGACGCCATCGCCGAAAAGGTGGAATCGGCTGTCGCCACATTCGGACAGGAGATCCCAGCCGCCGAATCCCAGTACTTGATGGTGCTGGAGGACACCGGGGAGGACCGCATCTTGGGTGTCTCGGCGGTCTATCCCGAGATCGGACGACCGTTCGGCTTCTTCTCTTACCACCTCGACAAGGTCATTCATCACTCGGCGGTAACCCGATACAACATGGAGGTTCGGGTTCTGAACCTCTCCAACGCCTACACCGGCATGACCGAAATCGGAACCCTGGCCGTGGCCCCTGATGTGCGGAGGGGCGGTGCCGGAAAGATGCTCGCCCGGGCCCGCTACATGCTGATGGCCAGCTTCCCCCATCTCTTCGCCGACTACGTCATCGCCGAGATGCGAGGGTGGCAGAACGACGACGGCTCGAGCCCGTTCTGGTCCGCCGTCGGTGAGAAGTTCTTCAAAGTCAGCTTTCCCACCGCTGACCAAATGAGCGCTGTGAAAGGGGCCGAGTGGTTCGCTGCGTTGCTACCCAAGAACCCGCTCTACCTCGCCTTGCTTCCGGACCAGGCTCAGGAATGTGTCGGCAGGGCCCATGCCACCAGTGCGATCGCCATGCAGATGCTGGTCGAAGAAGGATTTCGATTCGAGAACTTCGTCGACGTGTTCGACGCCGGCCCGCGGGTGATCGCTCCGCTCAGCGAAATCAATACGGTCCGCAAGTCAGCCCATGTGGAGCTGGCTGCCGGACCGGTCGGGCAGAACTCACAGGAATATCTCGTATGCAACGATCGCCTGGACGGATTCCGGTTGGTGAAGGCGGTTGCCGCGATCGAGGACGGGCAGGTGCTTCTCAACCCGTCCGATCAGAGACTGCTGGAAACCGAGATCGGCGACAGACTCCGCGTCGTTGAGGCGTAGTTGAGCGGCGGGGCGAGCTCAGTCGGCGAAGGCGGCCCTGATCGCCCGGGCGATCTCGTGGGGAGCATCCTCCTGGATGTAGTGACCAGCGCTCGGTAGCTCGGTCAACACGGCGTCGGGGAACTCGCGTTGCCATCGCTCAATGAATTCGTCGCTGGCCAGTGCCGGGTCTTTGCGGCCGAACACCAGGAGCGTCGGCTTGCCCCGCAGGGTTTGCGCCACTCGTTCCTCCAGCTCGGCCAGCCATGGGTGGGCGTCGAGAATCTGCTGCGGGAACACCGCGATCCCGGCTCGGGATTCGGGGGTTGGCACAACGTCGGTGTAGTGGGAGAACTCGTGTTCGGACAGCTTGATCTGGAGCGAACGCTTCATGACGACGGTGACGAAGAAGTTCCGGTTCGTGATCAACCATTGCACCGGCGCGCTGCCCATCACCTTGCTGAAGGTTCGAATCATGCGGCTGTCGTCGGGCCAGAACCACGTGTTGCCCATCACCAAGCCGTGCACGCGATCGGGATCACGGGAAGCGAGATCCATCCCGATCGGGCCGCCCCAGTCCTGGCCCATCACGATCATGTCGTCGAGTTCGAGGTGCGCCACGAACTCGGCTACCACCGCCGAGTGCTCACCGGGGGTGTAGCCGTAGCCATCGGGATGCACCGAAAGACCGAAGCCGGGGTAGTCGGGCACGACGCAGCGGAATTGGTCTCTCAGTTCGAGCACGATCTTGCGGTAGAGAAACCCCCAGTCGGGATTGCCGTGGAGCAGCAACAGGGTCTGGCCGCTGCCTTCGTCGATGTAGTGAAGCGGTCCGACCGAGCTTTCGAACCAGCGCGATTCGAACGGGAACAGGTGGGAATCGGGTGTGAAGTCGACGACGTTGGGTGGTCGTTCCATCGGAACCTCCGGGGTTGTGTCAAACCTCAGGTTGATAGTCGGAGTGTCTCGTCTAGCCCTTCTGCGCCGCGACTAGGAGCTGCTGACAGGCCTTCTCACACTCACGACACGCGGCGGCGCATTCCCGACAGCAGATCTCATCGTGGCCGCCGCACTCGGATGCGCATTCAGCGCATGCGACCGCACAGGCAGCGACGAGCTTCTCCCATGCGTCACCGGTCGGCGATGGGCGCGACAAGACCTTGGCCGTGGCGATGCAGATGTCGGCACAGTCGAGGCAGGTGCGAATGCAGCGCTCCATCCCGGCGGGGTCTCGTCTGAGATCCGAATCGGCACAAGCTGAACATGCGCGCATTCCATCGCAGCATGGGCAGCCCGATTCAACTCAGCGAGGTGGAAGGTTTCCTTATCGGGGTGGTCGGCGAGGATGTCTACAAGGCCCATTTTGGGACTCTAACCCGACGGCGCGGTGCAATGGAAGCGATGTTTGGCCGCGGACCCCTTGACGCCGTCGCCACAATCTGACAGGCTATGGGAGCGCTCTCACGAGAAAGGGGCTCCGTTGCAGCGACTCAACCTGGAAGAGATCGGCCGGCTGGCGGGAGTCTCTCGTTCAACGGTCTCGAGGGTGGTCAACGGGGAGACCAACGTCAGCGAAGACGCCAAGAAGCGGGTGCAGGCGGTCATCGATGAAACCGGCTATCGCCCTCATGCCGCCGCACGGTCCCTGGCTTCGAACCGCACCGGGGTCATCGGCCTGGTGATCCCCAGCGCCGCAGCGACCCTGTTCGATGACCCGTACTTCGGGCGCCTGATTCTCGGCGCAACGAGCGCCAGCAACTCGATCGAGACGACGCTGGCGCTGTTCCTGTTCGAAGAGGAAGCCGACCAGGACTCACTCACCGCCAAGATCGTCGGTTCGGGGCTGGTCGATGGCGTGATCGTCACCGCGGCCGAGATCGGCGAGAGCATCACCGACCACCTACGCCGAGCGAGGCTGCCGTTTGTCGTGGTCGGCCGGCCCGACGATTCGCAAACAGCATTCTCGGTGGACGCAGACAATCGGAGCGGAGCCCACATGGCAGCCGCTCACCTCCACCAGCTGGGACGAACCCGTCCAGCGCTGATCGCACCGCCTTCGAACACGACCGCCGGGATCGACCGCCGATCCGGATTTCTGGAGGGCCTCGCCGAAGCCGGTCTCGACATCGGCGATCGCACCGCAGAAGGCAATTGGACCGAAGCGTCGGGCCAGACCGCCATGGAATCGCTTCTCCCCCACCAGCCCGATTCGGTCTTCGCAGGCTCTGACCGCATGGCCGTCGGGGCGATGCGGGCCATCCGCGAGGCCGGGTTGGCCTGCCCTCGCGACATCGCCGTAGTGTCCTTCGATGGTCTCATCCCTGCCGACCAAACCTCGCCCCGTCTCACCTCGGTCGCCCAGCCGGTCGCCGAGGTCGGCCGCCAAGCCGTGATGCTTCTCAAAGCCGTTATCGACAACCCAGCCATGGCACCCCAGCGCATCGTGTTACCCCCCACGCTGCTCGTGCGGGAATCGTGTGGGACCGAGGCGACCAGCCCATGACGGCTCACCGCACACATCTCAGCAGTTCACAGCCCCCCTGCTTTTTGGGTGCGGCTGCTTGGGAGCGCTCCCAGTCAACGGTTAACGCCGTGGTCGGATGCCGCCCTCCACAGCGATGGGCTGGGAGCGCTCCCCATTATTCGCAGGCAACACCTTTGCGTGATGCCCTCAACAGCTCGGACCGATTTCCGGTCTCGAATCCGCGCCCCGCGAGGCGCGCCCTATCAAGGAGAGGAAATATATGAACAAGCTACGACTCAGGAGCCTTCTGGCCTTCCTGTTTGCGTTTGCGCTTATCGCTGCGGCATGCGGCAGCGATAGCGACACTGCTTCAGACGACGGGGGTTCGAGCGACGACTCGAGCAGCTCCGACGATGACGGCAGCTCCGACGACAGCTCGGGCGACGATGGTGCTGCGAGCGGACTCGAAGGAACCCTGCGAGTGCTGATCCACCAGAACCCCCCAGGGGTCGAGTTCTTCGAGAGCTTCAACGACGACTTCGAGGCGGCCAACCCCGGCGTCAACGTTGAAATGGCCGTGGTCAAGGCCGACGACATCCCGACGGTCAACCAGACCCGTCTGAACGCCAACGACATCGACGTCACCACCATCAGCGTGACGGGCTTCGACAAGGCGGTACAGCCGTACATGTCCGACGTCGACACGCCGTTCTGGCAGCAACTGATCGAGGCCGGGCTGTTGATGGACCTCAGCGACCAGCCCTACGTCCAGAACTACGACGAAGCGGCCATCGCCGACGGGTCCTTCGACGGGGGCGTCTACTCGCTCGGGTTGGGACGCACGATCTACAGCGGTGTGTTCGTCAACCTCGATCTGCTGGCCGACGTCGGCATCGATGTGCCGACTACATGGGACGAGCTTGTCTCGGCCTGCGATGCGGTCACCGATGCCGGCTTCAAGTGCATGATCGCCGGCGGGCAGGACGGTTGGCCCGTCTTCGTCGGCACCTATGGACTACTCGGTGCGCTCTATCCCGACCAGGCGGGCATGGTCGAGGGCCTCTGGACCGGTGATCTCAAGTGGAACGACGAGCGTGGCCTCGAGCTGTTCGACCGGTACGCCACATACGCCGACATGCTCGACGCCGAATCAGCTGGCCTCACCGGCGACTCGGCCGGTCCACGATTCGCTGCTGGCGATGTTGCCTTCGGCCCAATGGGCGCCTGGATGGCCGGTCCGATCGACGATGCAGCATCGTTCGAGTGGACCTACATCCCGTTCCCCGGCGCCGACGACGCGGCGGACAATCAGACATTCTTCGGTAAGTACGACATGAGCCTTGCGGTCGCAGCTGAGACCCCTGTCGCAGACATCGCTCACGCCTACCTCGCCGCATTCTCTGATCCCGCCACCTACAACGACTTTGCCAATGCGACCAACTATCTGCCGACCCAGCCCACAGCTGAGTTGAGCAACACGTTGGGTGCAGCCACCGCTCCGATCCTCCAGCAGGGGAATTTCGCAATCGGGCAGGAGCAGCTGTACGTGAACCCGAAGGGAGCCGGCCAGTGGGCCATCGGCCGCGAAGCTGCCTTGTGGCTCTACAACGGTGACTTCGGCGACCCGGTCGAAGCCGCCAACCAGGTACAGGCCGATCTCGAGTCCGGCCTAGCCGGCTGATCAGGGTGCTCAGCCGAATAACCACGTCGTAGTACGTGGGTGTGGGACCGCCGGTATGCGGGGGTCCCACGCCCACCGTCGATGACATCTGACAGAATCGACCAAACACGAAGGGGGAAGTGTGGCAGCAACACAACAACGAAATCTGTTCGGAGGGGGCAGACAGCTCATATACCCGTGGTTGCTTCTGCTACCCGGGCTTGGCTTCTACCTTTTGATCGGCGTCGGACCGTCGCTGGCGACGGCGATCTATTCCTTCACCGATGCCACGGGGATCCGCAATATCCCGATCAGCTGGGTTGGCTTCGACAACTACGACGAGTTCCTGTTCCAGGGCGCCCGGTCGCGAGACAACCTCGACGCGCTGCAGCGAACCCTCATCTTCATGGTTCTGGTGACCGTGATCCAGTTCGGCATCGGCCTCGTGATGGCGCTGCTCGTCAACCAGAAGTTGCGAGGTCGACTGGTCTTTCGAACCCTCTTCTTCGTACCGTTCATCTTGGGAGTCGCCGTGCAGGGCCTGATGTGGAAGCTCTTCCTTCGGCCCGGCGGCGGTCCGATGGATGACCTTTTCGGGCTTCTCGGAATGGAGTCCCAGTTCCTGGCCGGTACCAATGCGTTCTACTGGGTCATCGTCGTCCAGATCTGGGCCAACGCCGGGTTCACCATGGTCATCTTCCTGGCCGGCATGCAAACCATTCCCACCGACCTCTTCGAGGCGGCCGCGGTCGACGGTGCATCCGGATGGCAGCTGTTCAAGAACGTCACCTGGCCCCAACTCACGCCGGCGGTCAACACCAACTTTCTGTTGAACATCATCGGGTCGCTTCAGGCGTGGATGTTGTTTCTCGTGCTCACCGGCTACAAGAAGGGCGTTCAGGTGCTCGGGTATGTGGTCTACGCCGAGGCGTTCGGCCAGACCGGCACCGCGACGTTCCGCCAGGGGTACGCCGCAGCCGCCTCGATCGTGTTGTTCATACTCGTGCTCGTGCTCGGCATGGCAGCCAACGCGTTTGTCACCCGGCGTGAAAGGAAGTACCTCTGATGACCACCGTCAACCCTGTAGAGGCAGGATCGACCGTCGGTGTCGACCTCTCGGCCCCGCCGCCTCCTAGTGCCAGCAGTCGGGAGCGTCGGACCAGGATCTTCTCCTACGCACTCTTGCTGATCCTTGCCGTGATCTACCTCGCTCCCGTCTTGGTGCTGATCTTCGCGTCGCTGAAATCGCTGCCCGAGTTCTTCCAAGACCCCACCGGTCTGCCCGAGGGCTTGGAAACAGCGAACTTCACCGAGGCCTGGAGTCTTGCCAACTTTCCCAACTACTTGTTGAACTCGTTGATCTACACCGTGGTGGCGACATCAGCATTCGTGATCATGTCGGTCTTCCTGGCGTTCCCGATCGCTCGCGGGTACGTGAAGGGCGCCGGCGCCATTCTCACCCTGTACGTCGTGGCGCTGTTCCTTCCCCCGGCGCTGATCCCGCAGTTCCAGCTGATCCTGAACCTCGGCCTCGTCAACACCAGGCCCGGCTACATCCTGCTGTTCCTGATCAACCCGATCGGTCTGATCATCTTGGTGAACTACATCAAGTCAATCCCCCGCGAGCTGGATGAATCGGCAGCGATGGACGGCTGTGGCTACATTCGCTTCGTGTGGTCGGTGCTCATGCCGCTGATCCGTCCCGCCATTGCGACGGTGACGGTGATCCACGCCATCGGTATCTGGAACGAGCTGATTCTTGCGACCGTCTACTTGACCAGTGACGATCTCTACCCAATCACACGAGGCCTGATCGTGTTCGAGGGCGTCTACGGCAGCGACTGGCCCAAGTTGGCCGCCGCCGTGCTGATGCTCATGGCCCCGATGCTGGTCCTGTACCTGTTCCTCCAGCGCTACATCATCTCGGGCCTCACGTCGGGCGCGGTCAAGGGCTAGTCGTCGATGCATTTGCGACGATGGACAGTTGTCGCGCTCGCCGTCGCCATGACGGCCGGCGCGTGCGGCGGCTCCGATGATGCGACGGTGACCGAAGAGACCGCCACGACGACGACTGTGCCCGAAACGACCACCGCTGCGCCGACAACGACAGTGGCACCCACCAGCACTCTCCCGCCGGTCACCGCTCCAGACCCGATCGCACCCGCCCCACCTGAAGGAATGGATCTGGTGTGGAGCGATGAGTTCGACGGCGACGCCGTGAACCCAGACAACTGGACCTACGACATCGGTGGTTGGGGCTGGGGCAACGGTGAGGCGCAGTACTACACCGATCGCACCGAGAACGCACGACCCGAGAACGGAGTTCTCGTGATCGAACTTCGACAGGAGCAGTTCGAGGACAGCTTCTTCACCTCCGCTCGCCTGAAGACCCAAGGCCTACAGGACTTTCAATACGGCCGGATCGAAGCCCGGCTCAAGGTTCCAGCTGGATCAGGCACCTGGCCTGCCTTCTGGATGTTGGGGGCCAATTTCGAAGAAGACGCCCCCGAAGAAGCAAACCGGTGGCCGAATGTGGGTGAGATCGACATCATGGAATACACCGGCAAGGAGCCCGACCTCATCCTTGGGACCATTCACGGACCTGGATACGCCGGCGCAGGGGGCAAGTCGAAATGGTTCCGACAAGACTTCGACATCGCCGACGATTGGCATACCTACGCAGTCGATTGGAACGAAGAACGAATCCAGTGGTTCTTCGACGATGAGATGTACTCCGAGGTCAAGCCCGAGGATCTGAACGGGCGGGAGTGGGTGTTCGATGCGCCGTTCTTCATCATTCTGAACTTGGCTCACGGCGGCACGCTCGGCGGCTTCATCGATCCCGAACTCGAGTACCCGATCCAGTACCTCGCCGACTACGTGCGGGTGTATCAGCCGACGACTGCGGGGTGACCATGGGCGACACAAGCGACTTACTTGAGGGCGGATTCGTCGTCGACGGCGACACCGAGTGGTTCCGGATCAAAAACTACGACCACCTCGACCCGTTCCTGATGACGGTCGTGACCTCCGACGATCAGTGGATGTACGTGTCGAGCAGCGGGGCGTTGGCCGCCGGGCGGCACAGTGCCGAGCATTCGTTGTTCCCCTACGAAACCGACGATCGGCTGCACCGCGCCGCCGGCCTGACCGGACCGCTCACCGTGATCCGGGTTGGAGATGAGGTGTGGGAACCGTTCGCCAGCTCCACGCCCCTAGACGTCGTGCGGCGATCGATCGCCAAGTCGGTCACCGGCGACCAGCTCCGGTTCACCGAGCACAATCCTGAGCTCGGCCTGAGCTTCAGCTACACCTGGACCACGGCCGGCGAGTTCGGCCTGGTGCGCCGATGTGAACTGGCCGCTGAGCCCAACCGTTCCCCGATCACGGTGGAGATCCTCGACGGTTTGGTGAACATCTTGCCCGCCGGGGTCGAACTCAGTGCCCAACAGCAAACGAGCACGCTGGTCGACGCGTACCGGCGCAGCGAGCTCGATGGCACCGCGGGCCTTGCCCTCTTCACATTGGAAGCCCTGGTTTCCGACAAGGCCGATCCGGCCGAGGCGCTGTCGGCGACCACGGTATGGCACCTCGGGTTCGGCGATCCGACGATCGCCCTGTCCGACAGCCAGGTTCGAGCATTTCGTTCCGGCAATCCGCTCGATCCCGAACACCTCGTCATCGGCCGCAAGGGCGCTTACCTGGTGTCGACTTCGATCACGGTTGACGCCGACGCGCCCGCAAACTGGACGTTGGTTGCCGATGTCGGTCAGGATCACGTCGACATCTCCCGCCTGCGGCGGCGACTCAGGTCCGACGACGTCGCCTCGGCCGTGCGGTGGGCGATTCACGATTCCCATCAGTCGCTCCAGGAGATCGTCAGTGCGGCCGACGGCATCCAGGTCACTAACGACCGGCGAGCAACCGTCCATCACTTCGCCAACGTCCTCTTCAACTGCATGCGAGGAGGAACCTTCCCCGCCGATCATCGCGTCGAGATCGCCGACGTCGCCCGGTTTGTCGAAGCCAGGAACGACGCCGCCCACGACCGTTTCGTGCCGATCGCCGCCAGCCTGGATCCGATCGTTGAAATCGACACGTTGCGGACCGCCGTAGACCGCGACGTCGATCTCAGCCGGCTGGTGAGTGAGTATCTTCCTCTCACCTTCAGCCGCCGGCACGGCGATCCGAGCCGACCGTGGAACAAGTTCGAGATCTCCACCCGCACCGCCGACGGCGACTGGGCTTTGGGCTACGAAGGCAACTGGAGGGACATCTTTCAGAACTGGGATGCCCTGATGCACAGCTTCCCGCTGTACTTCGAGTCCGCCGTCGCCAAGTTCCTCAACGCATCAACTCTCGATGGCAACAACCCGTACCGGATCACCGACGACGGCATCGACTGGGAAGTACCTGAGCACGGCAGCTGGGGCAACTTCGGCTACTGGGGTGACCATCAGATCGTCTATCTGCATCGGCTGCTGAGCTCGGCGGAACGCTTCCAACCGAAGGTGATCTCGGCTCAACTGGGTCGGCGGGCCTTCTCCTACGGGGACGTGCCCTATCGGATCGCTCCCTATTCCGACCTTGTTGACGATCCGAAACACACGATCGAGTTCGACGACGAGGCTCAGCTCCAGATCGACGAGCGAGTGCGATCGATGGGCACCGACGGCCGGCTCGTGCCCGACGCCGACGGCGAGCGTGTGCACCACGCCTCCCTGGTCGAGAAACTGCTCGTTCCCGCCATGGCCAAGCTGTCCAATCTGGTCGCCGGCGCCGGGATCTGGATGAACACCCAGCGACCGGAGTGGAACGACGCCAACAACGCCCTGGTCGGCAACGGGGTCTCCACCGTCACGGCCTTCCACCTCTACGACTATCTCGGAACGCTCGAGGAGCTGCTGCGACGTTCCCCGACCGCCGAGCTGCCGATCGGCTCGGCCCTGTCGACATGGCTCGGGGCGCTGCACCAACAGTTCGAAGCCCATTCGGCGCTCAGCGACCCGGCCGAGATCACGCCGTCGCTGCGCCGAAGTCTTCTCGATGGCATCGGTCTGGCGTATTCGGAGTATCGAGCCGAGGTCTACCGCAAAGGTCCGGGTCGAACCGAACCGGTGATCGTCGATGATCTGCTCGGTTTCTTGGCTTCGGCTCAGCGTCACCTCGGTGCGGTGATCGCCGCAGCCGAGCGACCCGACGGCCTCTTCCACTCGTACTGGCTCCTCGAACTCGCCACCCGGGACCGGGCCGACATCGAACCTCTCTACGAAATGCTCGAAGGGCAGGTGGCGGCTCTCAGCTCGTCGACGGTCGATCCGGCCCGCGCCGTCGAGTTGGTCGAGTCGCTGTTCCAGAGCGATCTCTATCGCGCTGACCAGCACACCTTCGTGCTCTATCCGAACCGGGCCACCGCACGCTTCATGGACAAGAACCGCCTGCCGGCCTCGTCAATCGGCCCCGCGGTGACAGCATTGGCGGCCAGCGCCAGCGACCTGATCCGTCGAGACGACGATGGCGTGCTGCGGTTCGCCAGCAGGCTGCGATCGGCTCGATACCTCGAAGCCGAACTCGACGACTACCCACCGGCGGAGCGAGACGAGATCCTCGCCGCCTACGAAGCCACGTTCAACCACCATGCCTTCACCGGTCGCTCCCAGACCATGTACAAGTACGAGGGATTGGGCTCGGTCTACTGGCACATGGTGTCCAAGCTGGTGTTCGCCCTTCAGGAGAAGATCAACACGGCGGTCGAGCAGGACGCGCCCTCCGACACGGTCAGGGCGCTGTGCGATCAGTACCGGAGGTTGCGAGCCGGACTCGGCTTCGCCAAGAGCGTTGCAGAGCAAGGCACGTTCCCCACCGACCCGCATTCGCATACGCCGTCCCACCTCGGAGCCCAGCAGCCGGGGATGACCGGACAGGTGAAGGAGGGCGTGCTGATCCGCTGGTCCGAACTCGGCGTACACGTCGACGACGGATGCGTCAGCTTTCGCCCGGTGCTGCTCGATCCGGGCGAGTTCCTGGAGGCACCTCGGGAGTGGGACGCCATCGAGGGCCAGCTCGAGGCGCGCAGCCTCGGGTTCACCTATTGCGGGGTGCCCGTCATCTATCGCCTGGGAACCGCTCAGAGCTGTAGGGCGGTGTGGAGCGACGGCACCGAGACCTCGGGGGTCGCTGGCTTCGACCGGGTCACCAGCGCTGCCCTGTTCAGCCGAACCGGGCAGATCAAGACCATCGACGTCACCGTCGAGCTCGATTCTTGAGGTTCGGCTTGACGCAAACGCGGTCTCGTGCCTAGGGTGTGGGAGCGCTCTCAGGCGAAGCGTGGTTTCGGCCGTGCGAGAGCAAGCAACAACAACGTGGTCCGAGTGAGCGACGTCACCGGCGGGACCATTCACAATTGATACGGGGAGCTCAGATGAGACTACGAACGATGATCAACCTTGCATTGGTTGCGTCGCTGCTGTTTGGCACGGTGCTGGCGACACCAACGGTCACCAGCGCCACGCCGCCCGCACCCGGCGACGTTTTCGACGACTTCGAGCTGTCTGCAGGCCCGAGCGTCTGGTCCTTCTTCGGGGGCAGCAACGGCGGTGGTGGCGGCGGCATCGGCGACGACCGACCAAAGCAAGGTTTGGGCTACTTGAGTACTGGGT